>DASVMB010000459.1:0-9135 GCA_036384575.1 Bacillota bacterium | reverse complement strand
AATGTGGTGATTGTACCCTGTATGTTCCTCGGCTGTCTGGTCGTTGCGATCCGGGCAATTCTATCCGGTTCCATGGACGGCAGGCCGGACTCTGCAAATGGATACGGGTTACTCGCGGCAATTCAATTTTCATCCTATAATCTAGTTTTATCAATGCCGGTCTTGCTTTCTCTGGGCAAACATTATCCCCGGGTCCGGGTTTTAGCCGGAAGCGGCTGGGTGGGAAGCCTCGGTTTGGGCATAATGACTGCCTTAATAAACTGGGCAATTCTTAGCCATTGGCCGGAGGCGGCTTTAGTCCCGTTACCAATGGCCGAGCTCGCCAAATCGTCGGGATTGGGCCTATACTGGGGGTATGCGTTCATATTATGGGCGGAGATGTTGTCCACCCTAATTGCGGATGTTTACGGGGTTACCGAAAGACTGCAGATCATCCTTGGATGGCCTTTTGGTCGTTTGGCGGCGGTGGTTGCCATCTCCGGTATTCTCATCGGGCAGATCGGGTTCAGTAATCTGATAACATATTGTTACCCGTTTTTTGGTTGTGTGTGCCTGATTGTTCTGTTATTGATCCTCTGCAAACCAAGGCCGTCTCGGAATAACGGTTTGACCGGCGGCGCCAGGAAATAAGGACCGATATTTAAGGTTTATGTCTGTTTTTAAAGATCATGGGTTTTAAAAATCGTTACGGCAAAGTGATGATTTTCCAAGGGATACCGCTTTTGAACCCCCGTATCTGCCGCATTTTACTGGAGAACTAAGGAAAATATATATCATTTGCATTGAAAAAACGACATAGTCACAATAGACCTTCATGGTATACTTTACCGCGTGAGCAATATTGGCAATATATGCCACGGGGTGAGGTGAAATGATTGTCCGGACAAGCAGCAGTTGAGGAGCGCGCGTGCATTCATGCCAATTCAGGCAGCCGGAATCAGGTGCATTTTTTCAACTACACCAAACCACAAGCTTTACAGGCCCGGTCGCACGCATGCACAATCCGTAGTTTCTGGAGCCGCCTGTTCGAATACGGTACGGATTTTTGTTGCGCCGTCTTATTAAGTCGGTTTTTTATCCCCGGGGGTCTCTACCCCGCCGGAGTCGGATTTTTTCTGGCCAGTATCAGCCGGGGGCATCGTTTCCAATGGTATGAGAGTCTGCTGATCTTAGCCGGTGTGGGGTTGGGGACTTATTCAGTAAAAGGGCTCGCGGCAGCTTGCGGAATTAGTGGCTGTCTATTTTGTTTATGGTCGATCGCGGGATGTGTAAATCATTTTAAAAAAAATAGTCCCGCACTTCTCTTCATCTTGGCCTGTTGGGCGGCGATTCGCTTCGGACTGGTTGCCGCGTTCAACCCCGGTTGGAACACTTGGATCTGGACTGGGTCTGAGTTTTTGGGTACAGCTGTACTGGGGTTTGTTTTTCAAAAAGGAATCGGTTTTTTAGAAAACCCGCTGCAAAAAGATTCTGGACAAGCCATACTCGCACTAGCGTTGTTGACTGTTTTGGCATTGGGCGGAACGCGGGGGTTAGTGGTTTATTCCATCAACCTGACCGAGATCGGGTCGCTCTTATTATTGCTGATTGCCTCATATTTAGGAGGGGGAGGAGCGGGGGCGGCAATGGGCATAGTCATCGCGTTAATCCTGGGAGTTACCGCAGGCAATTTGTTTACCTTGGTAGCCACCTACGGCATTTCCGGCTTTTTGGGAGGGCTCTTTAAAAACTGGGGCAAATGGGGAACCATTCTCGGCACAGGCCTCGGATTAGGCATCATTGCATTACAGCTGCATCTCGACCCGGCAGTAATGAATCAACTTTTACCATGGGGCATTGCGATGGCTTCATTTCTGGTCATCCCCAAAAGTAGTTTATCGCAAGTATCCAGCTACTTCCCGAACGAGAACAAGGCAGAGGAACCCGAAAGCCAGCGTCAAATAAAGGAAGTTATATATGGCCGCTTGAATGATCTCGCAGAGATCTTCGCCCAAATTGCCAGGAGTTTCTATGAGGAACAGCAAGCCCAGGCGGCCAGGCATAAAATGGATCTTTATTCTCTTCTGGACGAGGTCTGTACAAAAAATTGTCAGCATTGCAATGGGTATGAGGGATGCTGGGGTGAGAACTTTTATGCCACCTACCGGGAGATCTTTGATTTGATCGCTTATGCCGAGCTTTATGGGGAGGTTGGCGCCAAACATCTCAAAGGCCGTTTGGCCAAGTCTTGTTTTCAACAGTTTAAATTGCTTGCTTCGATTAATCAACTTTTCGAAAGGTGTCAGGCGGAATATACTTGGCAACGTAAGCTCGATGAGAGCAAGGTTTTCGTTGCCGAACAGCTTCAGGGTGTTTCGGACATTATCAGTAACCTGGCGGGGGAAGTCACCACTGATACCTCTTTTAAATATGAAATAGAGGAGAAACTACGCGCCGGATTGAATCGGGTCGGAATGCATATCAAAGAACTTTCCGTCATGACAGTCCGAAATCAGGAACTGGAGATCCGGATTCGACAACATGGTTGCAACCAGAAACGGGAATGCGTCTATTTGGCAGGAACAATGATCAGCCGGCTGCTCAATCAGGATTATTCGGTATGGGAGAAAAATTGTCAGCTGGAAAATGGAGACTGCTCATATTGTCTGGTTCCAACGTGCAGCTATCAGGTTCGTACTACTGTTTGCAAGCTACCCAAGGCCGGTAACGAATCTTCAGGAGACACCCATACCCTCCAAGAGATGAAGGACGGACATTTTTTAGCTATTTTAAGCGACGGTATGGGGCAGGGGAACACTGCCGCCGCAGAAAGCAATATTGCGGTATCCCTCTTGAATAAACTTTTAGCGAGCGGAATTGATCGTGAATTCGCGGTGAAGTTGATTAACTCCGTTTTGTTACTGCGCTCTCCTCATGAGTCTTTTGCTACGGTGGATCTGGCTTTGATCGATCTTTATACCGCACAGGCTGAGTTTATCAAGATCGGCGCCGCTGCCACCTATGTGAAACGAGGTAAGGAAGTCTGGAGCATCAAATCAACATCGTTGCCCGCGGGGATCCTGAATGACGTAGATATGGAGCGAACCATAGTCCAGCTTCAACCCGGAGACATGATTATTATGGCCACTGACGGAGTGGTGGATAGTAAAGCGATGGTGGAAGGAAAAGAAGAATGGATGGTAAGAGCTTTACGCCAGGTAGAGGTAGTTGGCCCCGAGTCTTTGGGGGAATACCTCTTGAGTCTGGCCAAGATTAATCAAGACGGTATTCCGCAGGATGACATGACAGTCATCGTACTTCAGGTAATGGAGAAAGGGAATATAAATTTGGTTTGAAGCCCCGATGACAAGGTCCCTGTGATCATGATATTATTGTAAACCGTCTCCCAAAAGACGATGCCGTTATGGGGTGAAGCGCTTATGCGTTTCACTCCTTTTGCGTTTCTGTAAATTGGATAAAAGTATGGCCTCCTCCGGAGATCAAAACTAATTTTTTTTCTCGGCAAGTTCCCGAATATAAACCTTGTCGGCACTTTCCAAATATGTAATCGCCTCGGCCAGTGCCTTTGGAGTTTCGCTAAACCCTTTTTCAAGAAGTTCATCGCGGATCAGCCGTAGACGAACAGCTGTTTTACGAAATTCATCGCGATACAAGGACATCAAGATTCATCCCATCTTTCCACCTAAGGTATATTGCGGCTATTTCCTTTCTAATGTTCGGAATGAAGGGTTCCGGACTTTAGCGATTTGCTGTAAGTTTTCTCTAGTGACAGGCATATAACCCCGGATGAAAAGGCATCGGAGTATACCTGCCATAACTTACCGGATTAATCCTCAACCGGTGGGAACTATAACGGAAGGAAGTCGTTAAGCAAGTGATAGTAGTTTTTAAGTTATAACAGGAATTTTAATCTGTTAAGAGAACTATTAATCCGGTGATTCGTTTTTTAACTTTGAAGTCCACGCGAAATTCGGTTTTGCCGGGAACGCAGTTAAACTTCGCGAGCCGGGTTTGGGAAAGCTGCCAGTTATAGCGGATCAGAAAGGATGCCGGGAAAATTTTAATTTTGGGAGCGGTCCCTTGAAAGAAAAGGTTCAGGCAACAATTACCAGATATCACTTGCTTGATCCGGGAGAACGAGTCGTGGTAGGGTTTTCCGGAGGGATCGATTCGGTCTGCCTGCTCCACTTGTTGCATTCTCTCACCGATTTACGGCTCGATCTATGGGCGTTATACATCAATCATTCCTTACGACCGGCGGAGAACCGTAATGAGGAAGAGCTGCTGCGCCAGGTCGGGGAGAATTGGGGAGTGCATACCCGGGAGATTGTCATCGATATTCCGGCCCGATTGCGGGAAAAGCCGCAATCTATGGAGTTACTGGCCAGGGAGGAGCGCTACCGGATCTTTCGATCTTTTTTGAAGGAAATTGGAGCTTCTAAGGTTGCCTTGGGCCATCACCGTGATGATCAGGCAGAGACGGTGTTGTATCGAATCATCCGGGGAACCGGAATTGATGGTTTGGCAGGAATTCCAGTATGTCGTGACGGGATCTTCATCCGGCCTTTACTTGCAGTCACCCGGAATGAGATTCGGGAATATGCGGCCGTCCATGATCTTCGTTGGCAGGAGGATTCCTCCAACCGGCAACTGGTTTATCGGAGAAACCGTATCCGCCATCAACTCATTCCTGAGATTGCAGCCGATTTTAATCCTGGTTTTAAAGACGCCTTGGTGCGTTTGAGTGAGCTTGCCGCCGAACAACGCGATTTTATGGAAACGATCTTGAGCGAATATGGGGAACGGGTAATGGTCCGGGAACCGGGGCGGATCGGCTTGAGGATGGAACCCTTCACATCTCTTCATCCCTATTTGCAATACGGCCTCTTAAAACGATTGGTCGAGCAAGTACGACCCGGTTACAGAGTGGAGATTCAGCCGTTGCGAAGATTACGGGAGAAGCTGCAAAGGGAGGGACTCCGTTTCCGCCGCATGCAATTGCCTAAGTACATTTTGGTCTACCGGGAGCGGGAAATTCTTTTTCTGGAGGATGATTCCGAATCACCAAACGGTTTTGGCCCGGTACCTTTAAATACTCCCGGAACCACGTTGGTATCCGAATTGAACTTTGAATTCCGGGCAACCCGGGAATCCCCCCCTTCCAGCTGGAAAGGGGTAGGCTTTGATGAGACCTATCTCGAACTTGGCCCGGAGAATCTGCCGCTTAAGTTACGTTCCTGGCAACCGGGAGATGCATTCCGCCCCCTTGGAACTGTGGGTTCTCAGAAGTTGCATGATTTTTTCATTAATAATAAGATTCCCCGCCGGATTCGGAAACGAATCCCGCTCTTGGTTACGGCTGATGGCCGGATTGCCTGGGTGGCCGGGTGGCGACCAAGCGAGGAGTTTAAGGTCCGCTCATCAACTGCAGAAGTTTGGCATATTACAATCACCGGTCCCGATAATGCCTTAAGGGGCCATCCTGGAGATTAGAGATTTTACCAATATGGAAACAGTTCGGCATTGGAAGAGGTTAACGGTTTTTTGGACTTCCTCTAAAGTGCCGGTTTAGATAAAAGGGAGGCGTCGATCTTCCGGGGCTTACAACATCACACCCGGCAAGGTTCCCATCTGTTGTATTCATATTTTTACTATGGTATAATATTTGACATGGCAAAATCGGCTTCATTTGCCGAAGGGAGGTTTCTGCTTGTTTAAAGTCGCTCGCGAAATTTTACTTTATTTTGTTGTCGCCATCATCACTCTGTTTATTGTAGCAAAGTTTATGGATATCAAAGACCCGGTGGAGTCCATGAATTTCGACCAATTCATGAAGCGGGCGGAAACCGGTAAGATCATTACGGCGGTCATCAATAACAACGACGGTACTATCTCGGGGAAAGAGCAACCTTATAAAGGCTATCAGAAGTATCGGACCGAGGGCCCGGCGAATCACCCGGAACTCTTTTACGATAAGCTACGTCAAAAAGGGATCAAAGTCTCCTTCTCCAACGCCGGAAACGGCTGGTGGGCGGTGATCCTCCCGAATCTCGGCTTTTTGGTTCTCTTCATCATCTTCTGGTTCTTCCTGCTCAACCAGATGCAAAACAGCGGCAATAAGGCGATGTCCTTCGGGAAAAGCCGGGCCCGGCTGCATACCGAAGAACACACCAAGACCACCTTTGAGGATGTGGCCGGTGAGGACGAGGCCAAAGAAGAATTGGTGGAGATTGTCGAATTTCTCCGTCAACCGCGCCGCTTTACGGAGTTGGGAGCCAAGATTCCCAAGGGTGTTCTGTTAGTCGGCTCGCCTGGAACAGGTAAAACCTTACTTGCAAAAGCGGTGGCTGGAGAAGCGGGTGTTCCTTTCTTTAGCATCAGTGGTTCGGATTTTGTAGAGATGTTCGTTGGTGTGGGAGCCTCGCGGGTGCGGGACCTCTTCGAACAGGCCAAAAAGAATTCACCTTGCATTGTCTTTGTGGATGAGATCGATGCAGTTGGCCGTCAACGTGGCGCCGGTTTGGGTGGCGGTCATGATGAACGCGAACAAACGTTGAATCAGCTTCTGGTAGAGATGGACGGATTTGAGCCCAATTCGGGCATCATCATTCTAGCGGCAACCAATCGTCCCGATGTGCTTGATCCGGCGCTGCTCCGGCCGGGGCGTTTCGACCGTCAGGTAACTTTGGATATTCCGGATATTAAGGGCAGGGAAGATATTCTCAAGGTTCACTCCAAGGGTAAGCCGCTCTCTTCAGAGGTGGATCTGACGGTTTTGGCCCGCCAGACGCCGATGTTTACCGGCGCTGATCTGGCCAATGTCCTGAATGAGGCCGCCCTTCTGGCGGCGCGCCGCGGCAAAAAACGGATCAATATGGAAGAGTGTGAAGACGCCATCGAGCGGGTGATCGCCGGCCCCGAGAAGAAGAGCCGGGTCATGAACGCCAAGGAGAAGGAGTTAACCGCCTTCCACGAGGCGGGCCATGCCTTGGTTGGGCATTATCTGCCAACCGTCGATCCGATTCACAAGATTTCGATCATTCCCCGCGGCCAGGCGGGCGGTTATACACTGGCACTGCCGCTTGAGGATAAGCATTATAACACTCGGACCGAACTTTTGGAGAATATCGTCTTCGCTTTGGGAGGACGCGCCGCTGAAGTCGTTGCTCTGGGTGAAATCAGCACCGGTGCCCGGAGTGACTTGGAACGGGCCACCAAGACGGTACGCAAGATGGTCACCGAATACGGAATGAGTGAGAATCTGGGATATATGACCTTCGGTCACGGTCACGAGGAACAGATCTTTTTGGGCCGGGATATCGCCCGTGACAAGAATTACAGTGAGGAGATTGCTGCCGCCATTGACCGGGAGATCAAACGGATTATGGATGATTCCTTTGTCAAGGCCACGGAGGTCATCAAGGATCACCGCGAGCTCCTGGATAAACTGGCCCATGCGCTGCTTGAAAAGGAAACCATCGAGGGTAAGGAGTTCTTAGCGTTGATGGGAGAAACCCATGAAGAACAGCCTAACCCGACATCCGACCAAGAACCGGAGAAACAGGCTTAAATACGCGGTATTAAATAATACCAAAAAGGAGTTGCCTGAATGGCAGCTCTTTTTTTGATTCATTTGCCTGTTTTGATTATGCTTCACTAGGGTCGCTTTTGGGCCTAAAATCTGACCTCTCTCTTAACCCCGGGAATTTTTCAAATATGAATGCTCGAAAGACTTACTTTAAGCAGTAATGCACAGTTTACTCCTTACCCTTTTGAAACATTCTATTGAATCAGGTTCTCTTTTCCCTTATGTTGATGGGTTTTTAGATGCTCCATGCAGTATTCATAATCACCTTCGCACTGGGCGCAATAGCGGAAGTCCATCTTAGGGTCGGTCTTTTCGGTTTTCCCGCAGATGCAGCATCTGTGGATGGTGAAATCGGACCGGTCGTTCCCGGAAAAACGTTGCCGGTTATAATAGGAACGGCGGCCCACCCGCAAATGAGCGATGATCTCAGGACCAAAAAAGATGATGAAGTTGATAACTGCCGCAACAGCCGCCGCCCTCACGGGTATATCCCCGGTAATCACTGTGTAACCCAACCAAACCCAGTTGAACCAGCCCAGATATTTAACCTTAATCGGCAGGATAAAGAAGAGCAGCACCTGATGGTCGGGGTAGAGGTAGGCAAAGGCCAAAAATAGCGAGAGGTTTAGGTAGACGGCCGTGGCGTCGCCGCCCGTAATCATGGCAGCCACGGTAGTTGCGATTATACCCAGCAGATAATAGATGTTGAAACGAAAACTGCCCCACTCTTGTTCAAGGGTATTCCCAACAAAATAATAAAAATAAAGAATAAAGACGATCCATAAGGGGGAGGTTGCAGGAGGGATAAAGATATAGCTCACCAGCCGCCAAACTTCACCCCGGAAGACCAATTCCGGAATAAGTCTTAACTGAAAGGCCAAGGTACCGGTCCGATCCAACATCATTAACAAATAAACCAAACCGTTCAGGCCGATGATGTAGATCATCAGGTTCCGAATGGCGAAGCGTCCCAATTTCCGTTCCAGCTTATCCAACCAGTTCATTGTCAGTCTCCTCTGAAGTTTTTGCTTTATATGCCGTTTTGCGGCGGTTCCGGATAAATGGATCTTTCTTTATCATATCAAAAAAAACCGGACCTGGGAATGGTTTGCGGTTCATGGTATAATAGGCAACAGGAAACAGGCAATTGGCAACAGGCAAAAGACGTAGGCACAAGGCGTGAGATAAATGAAGCAACTTGATTTTGCCATTCCGTCCGATAGACAATTTTTCCCATATGACTTCAATTAATACTCTTTCGTACTATTGCCTTCGAGGTGAAGAGATGAAACAAAGCTATATAAATGCACTGTATCAGAGTCTGGTCCTGGAACGGGATTATGAACCGCTGCAGGCCGAACCGGGGTCGAATCCGTTCCCGGAAGGGATCCTTATTTTACATCGCTATTCTCGTTACCAATATTATTTGGTGCAACTGCTCGATGGGGACAGGTTTGCCAACGCCGCGATCCGGGAAAAGCTGGAATCGGATCGTTTATGGCTTCGCACGGCCCCGGAGGAAGGGCGGGTACATTTAATTACGGTCT
>DASVMB010000458.1:0-2530 GCA_036384575.1 Bacillota bacterium | reverse complement strand
TAAAATCTGCGGTTTCGGTGCGGCACTCACCGTTTCCGGTTCCGAAGCAACTCTACCGGAAGACCAATTCTCAGCATATAAAGCCCCGGAGCAGACCGGCCGGTTGAACCGGAATGCTGACTTTCGAACGGATTTATATTCATTAGGAATCATTTTTTGTCGGTTGTTGACTGGAAAATTACCCTTTACCCCGGATGATCTTTTAGCCGAACTCTCTTTTCATTTGGCTAAAGAAGCGCTGCCCATCAATGGTTTGGCCTCCGAGGTTCCGCTCCCGATTTGTAAAATCGTGGCGAAATTAACGGCAAAAAATCCGGATGAACGGTATCAAAATGCCGAATCCCTCATTGAGGATGTTAAAATCTGCCTTGAACAATGGCGGCAAGGTATCCTTGCAACTGCAGCGACAAGTGAATTCCTGTTTTCGGAACAATTTAAGATACCGGCTGAAATTTATGGCCGGGAAGCAGAATTGAATTCGTTACATGAGGTTTTGCAACGGGCCTGCCGGGGTGGGTTACATTTAATCCTGGTTTCCGGCGATTCCGGAGTGGGAAAAACATCGTTAATTACCGAATTTAAAAAGTCTTACCACGGGACTTTTTTTAGCACGGGAAAACCGGACCAATACCTGCCAAACACCCCTTATTCAATGTTCGTTCAGGTTCTGCGGGGATTGGTCCAAATTATTTTATCCGAAAATGAGGAAGGATTTGCCCGCTGGCAATATAAAATCAAAACGGCCATCGGCGTTAACATTCAATTATTGGTGGAGTTACTTCCGGAACTTGGAAAAGTCGTTGCGCCTCAAGCGGACTTGCCGTCGCTTCCGCTAGCAGAAGCTCAAAACCGTTTTAACCGGACCTTCTTAGACTTTCTCCAGCTTTTCGCCAACTCCGCCCAGCCTTTAGTGATCTTTTTCGACGATCTCCAGTGGGCCGGCAAGGCCGATCTCCGATTGCTGGGGACCGTTTTGGCCTCCCGGTTGACCCACATGATGATTATCGGCGCTTACCGGAGTCACGAAGTATCACCCGGAAGCCCTCTGGAGAGCTTTTTGGCTGCTCCCGAAGATCATGTTCCATTTGACGCCATCCAGTTAAAGCCATTATCCGTTACCGAGGCGGATCAATTCATCCGGCAAACTTTAAACGCCACTCCTGAGGCGAGTCAAGGATTAACTGCCATTTGCCTTCAAAAAACCGGCGGCAACCCGTTTTTTCTGAAACAATTTCTATATGCCATGCAGGATCAAGGCCTTATCCGATTTAATCGATTACGCCGGGGCTGGTCTTGGGATGAACAGGAAATCGGCAGGACGAAAATCACCGCTAATGTGGTTGATCTATTGGTCTTAAAATTTGAAAAGCTGCCGCCCCGGGTCAGACTAGTCCTAGAAACCGCCGCCTGCATCGGCAACTCTTTCGACATCGCGACACTAGCCTCAGTCATGGGCGAAACACCTTCAGTTTTACGGAAAACACTTCAAAAAGCGATTGAGGAGGCCTTAATATCATCGGAAGATTCCGGTTTGGAAAGGGAAACCTTTCCGGAACGAATACCCCACTACCGGTTTGTTCATGATCGGATTCAGCAAACGGCGTATTCATTAATTCCCGACATCCTGAAAAGGGAACGTCATTTTTTAATCGGACGGACGCTTTGGGATCGATATGGCGAAACCGTTAAAGATGAACAGCTTTATACAATCACGGCCCACTTTAACCTGGCTCAAAAGATTATTACCGATGAAACGGACCGAATATTGCTGATCAAATTGAATCAGACTGCGGCTGAAAAAGCCAAAAACACCTCGGCCTATGAAGCGGAGTTGGAATATGCTGTTGCCGGTATTACCGCTTTTCAGGAAGTCTGGTGGCAAAAATATTACCACCTGGGACTGAGTCTCCATACGCAAGCGGCTGAGGCTGCCGCGATTTTAGGGAAATTTGATTTAGCTGAGCTATATGCCGACTTCGGACTGGCCAAAGTTAAAACCGTGATCGACGGTGTCGAGCTTTACCGGATTAAGATCGAAGCTTATGCTATACAGGTTGATGTGAAAACCCTCACCACCGCAAATGACATTTTGAAGAGATTAGGTGTATCCTTTCCCGAAAAGCCCACCTGGTATCATGTCAGGCGCAGTTGCCGGCGACTACGGCGGCAATTGCAGCATAAAAGTTTCAGGGAACTTTCCCGATTGCCCATACTAACAGACCCGCGGCAGCTTGCGATCATTAAAATTATCAACACCAATACACTCCATCTCTATTTTCTTTATTCGGAAAACCCTTATCTGTTTTTTCTCCAAAATTTTTACGCATTGGAGATCTTCTTGAAACACGGTAATTCCCCTGACGCGGCTATGTTTTATGTGATTTATGCTTATTTTTTATGCGGGTTCGACCAAGACTACCGGACAGGATATCAATTTGGCCGCCTGGCCCTGGAAATGGCGGCCGCAAATCCCGACGCCCGAAGTTGGGAGTATAAATTGAAATATTACTTTAACTCCTCGGTTCTTCCC
>DASVMB010000457.1:0-6394 GCA_036384575.1 Bacillota bacterium | reverse complement strand
TCCGAGATCAAAACCAGGCAAGCTCATTGCGAGATGGTGATCAAGGCGGAGGAGGAAGGTTTCAACCGGACCCTGGACAAAGGAATTGAGCTCTTCGAGAATATCGCCGCAGAGCTCGGGAAGACCGGAGACAAGATAATTCCCGGCGCGGATGCTTTTAAACTATACGATACCTATGGCTTCCCGCTGGACTTGACGGAACTCATGGCTGAGGAACGCGGCTTGACAGTGGATCGGGATGGTTTCGACCGGGAGATGGAGCGCCAAAAGACTCAAGCCCGCCAGAGCGGAAAGTTTTCCCTGTCGGAACAGGCAAAATGGGAAACCCTAAAAGATCAACCCCATTCCCGGTTCAAGGGTTATGATGAACTAAACTGCCGTACGGAACTTTGCATGCTTGGCGAGGATTCCGAATATTGGCATTTGGTCTTCGAGGAAACGCCTTTTTACGGCGAGTCCGGTGGACAAGTCGGGGATCGGGGCCGGATCACCGTGGACGGCCGGGAGTTTCCCGTCGCCGATACCCAAAAGTCCAATGACCGTATCGTGCATCTGGTGAAAAAGTCCGGCGAATTCCCCAAGACGGCCGGCTGTTTTGAGCTTATTGTCGATGAAGAACGGCGTCAGGCGACGGCTTGCAACCATACGGCCACCCATTTGCTCCAGGCCGCTCTCCGTCAGGTCCTGGGCTCTCATTTGCATCAGTCGGGCTCGTTGGTCACCCCGGAGCGGTTGCGGTTTGACTTCACTCATTTTGAAAAGATCAGCGCCGCAGACCTTCAAAAGGTCGAAACCATTGTGAACCAGGTAATTGGCAGGGCGCTTCCCGTTATAAAGCAGGAGATGTCGTATCAGGATGCGGTTTCTACCGGCGCCACGGCGCTTTTTGACGAGAAGTACGGTGATCGGGTCCGGGTGATCAAGGTCGGCGCTTTTAGTAAGGAGTTATGCGGCGGAACACATGTGGACAATACCGCAGCAATCCGGGTGTTCAGGATTATCAGTGAAAGCAGTGTGGCCACGGGTGTACGGCGGATCGAGGCTGTTACCGGGGATGAAGCTCTCAAACTTTATAACAACGAACGGGAAACCTTGACGGAGGTCGGACGGATTTTAAAGACCGACAGTCATCAGGTTGTGGCCAAATTGAATACCCTGCTCGCCGATTATGACAAGATGGAGCAAGAGTTGACCAAGGCAAGCCATGATCAGGCTGCCGGAGAATTAAATCAGCTTTTCGGAGCGATCCAAACCGTAGACACGGTCCGGTATATCACGGCCCGGGTGGATGGTTTCAGCCAGGAACTGATGCGGGAAGCGGTTGATAAACTCCGTGACAAAATGGGCACCGGCGTTGCCGTATTGGGAGCGGAGGATGAAGGCAAAGTCAGATTCGTGGTGGGTGTGACCAAAGATCTGACCTCCAAGATTCAAGCCGGAACTTTGATTAAGCAGATTGCGGCAGTAGCGGGCGGCGGCGGCGGCGGCCGGCCGGATCTGGCTCAGGCCGGTGGAACGGATCCGGCCAAACTTGATGAAGCCCTGCGACTCGGGGAAAAACTGATCCGGGAACAGTTTTCAGCGTAATTGGATTTTGATTTCGCTTTCTTTGAATCAATGGACGGGCGAATCATTCGAATCATAAGTCCACAATCATATGGGGAAGGCCTTTCTACCGGATAGGGAAACCTTATGGCGAAGAGAGGCTTTCCGGCTTTTTCGGGTTGGGGGACATCAAGATTGGCGATGGGAGTGAAGAAGGCTTGTATCTGCTCGATTATCATGTGCATACCAAACGTTGCGGTCATGCCTCGGGCGAAGACCGGGAATACGTCGAGGCCGCGATCGAAAAAGGCTTAAAAGAGCTGGGGTTTGCGGATCACATTCCCCGATTTTATTATCCGGAGAATGCCAAGGTTACGGAACGCGGAATGAGTCCGGCAGATCTTGAGGAGTACGTCGGTGCGGTACAGGATTTGAAGGCTGCCTATCCGGAGATTCGGATTAAATTAGGACTGGAAGTCGACTTTGTACCGGGATGGGAGGAGCAAGCCTTAAAGCTTCTGGAACCCTATCCATGGGATTACCTTCTTGGTTCGGTCCATTTCATCTCCGAATGGAACTACGGTTATATCGGGTATGAAAAAGAACACACCCCGCGGGAGATTTTTACGGCGTACTTTGACAAAGTAGCCGCTATGGCCGTTTCCGGGTGCTTTGATATCCTGGCTCATATCGACCTGCCGCGCCGCTTTTTTCCACGGTTACCCGAGGCGGAGATGGAGGAACTCTATCAAGTATTGGCTGCCCGCCTGGGGAAAGCCGGGGCGGTGATCGAATTGAACACCTTCGGGATCCGCAGCGCCCGCCAGGAGGCGGTGGGGGTCTTTCCCGAAGCATATCTGCTTCGTCTTTGCAGGCAATACGGGGTGCAAGTCACCTTGGGTTCCGATGCCCACGTCCCCAAAGATGTGGCTGCGGATTTTGAAAGCGCAGTCAATGAACTGGAGCTGGTCGGGTATGACCGGCTCGTGACTTATCAAAGTCGCAGACCGGCGTTGGTGGAGATCGCGCCCTGCAGAGCGCGGCAATAGGGAACAGGCAACAGGCAACAGTTAAGAGACGTGAGGCAAGAGGCGTGTATCCTCCTCAGCCAACATCCGGGTCAGCCCTCCCCCATTTAGTCGTTATTCATTAGGGCACATTCAGATGGGGGAGGGAATCGTATCCCTAAAACATTATTAGACTGCTTTGTTCCTTTTGTAACCTCTTGAGTTCGTGTGCGCACGCACCAATTCAAGAGGTTAATTTTTGGTACCGGTTCATCAGGTCGTCCAGCTCAATACTGGCGGCTAGGATATCGGCATCGGAGATGCCCTCGGCATCAGGGATGCCGCCGGAGTCGGTATGGCCGCGGGCGTCCCAGAGTTTTTGAAGCCTCTGCCGTCCGGCGGCGATTTGTTGTTTTAGGTTATGGATTTTCCTTGAGTTGGTTTGTGTCATGATCCTTTTTATTTATCAAGAATAAATGATATAATGGTAATAATTGAAATTTTAGGTAATAGGGAATTAGGGCGCAAATGGATGGTTTGAGCCTGGAATTTTATTGTAATGCTTTCATGATTGGTAATCTTGAAGGTATTATGTTGTTTTTTTCTGTTTATGTTTTCGGATTTTAATGGCCAGTTTCATTATATTCTAAATTTAAAATATAATCAAGAGGTAATTTTAAACTTGAAACAAGATACGGATACAATAGGAAAAAGAATAAAGGCCTTACGAGAAGCGAAGAATTTGAAACCGAAGGATATCAAGGAATTAATTGATATCTCTCCCGGAAACTTGAGTTTGATGGAACATGATAAGATTAATCCATCTGCAGAAGCCTTAATAAAATTGACCAAGTTTTTTAAAGTAACTTCCGATTGGATATTGCTTGGCGATCAGCTTAATGAAGAGGGAGAGAAAGTAACAGGTATAGATTTTAACTTAGCGGTTCCTGATAGGGAAATGGCAATATACTTGGCAAAGATTATTGATCTATGGAAGAACGGGGACGAACGCATTAAAACATGGGTAATGGTCCAATTGGAGAAGGCGTTTCCGGAGATTGCTGAGGAAATGAAAAGAAAAGGGCAGAAATAAACACTGTCCGAATTATGCTTAATAGAGATTAACGGATTAGCAGTAGGGATAACAGATTATATACCAAGTGTTTTATATAAACTAACAAAGTTGGCCGTTTGGTAGGTAAAATAAAACATTAGTCTTGAAATTCACTTTTGGGATTTAGAGAATTATCCGCTCCGTAAAGTAGTGGCTTTCCAACGCAAGATGATTTAGAACGATACCAATACATCCGCGATCACCGTAAACCTTTAGCGGGTGAATTGATTAACACCCGTATTGCCGAGCGCGATTATCAGATACGGGCCATTCGCGCGGTGATGGAGGCTATTGAGAAGAAACAGCGCAAGTTTTGTTGGAGATGGCAACCGGAACAGGGAAAACCAGAATATATATTGCCTTGGTTGATGCGTTAATGCGGGCCGGATGGTGGAACGATGTTGATTAACCTCCATACAATGATATAAGGCGTTGATCCGAATAAGATGGTAATGGAAACTGATAATTGAAAGGAGAATTAATGTGACCGTTCAAGACCTTCCGAGCATAGGCGATAAGAGGTATCTCCTGCAAAGGGAGGTCACAGTGATTAAGGTTTATCTGATGTTTCAGCTTATCAAAGTCTATTATACGGAGGATCATGTTGAATTCTTTGCGGATATCTCCGCAGTTACAACATGTCCAGATACTACAAATTCAATATCGTTAAGACTACTAAAGGGGGATCGCAGTTGAGCATTATGCGCTTTATTGAGGGATATATGACAGGCAACGCATGGGAAGAATTGTGTGTCCAATGTTATCGAATAAAGTACCAAAATGAACATTATACTGCGATTCCTGCTATGCAAGGTGGAGATGCTGGCATTGAGGGATTTACCATGAATGGTATTGTCCATCAGTGTTACTGCCCTGAACGAGAATACTCGGACGATGATTTGTATAAGCATCAACGTGAAAAGATGACAACGGATATTAATAAGCTAATCTCACCTGATTATGCAACTAGACTGCGAAGATTAGGTGTGCCTCCTATTATGGAGTGGCATTTTGTTATTCCTGAATATAAAGATTCCAGGATTATTGAACATGCGGAAACAAAGCGAACCGAAGTTATAGCAGAAAAGTCAAAAAGACCAGATGTGTTTGAATATATCCGTGAAGATTTTAAAATCATAATTAAGACAGCAGAGGACTTTACGCCCGAAATAAGCCGAATCGTTCGTACCAATCTTACTGACATAAGGTTAAATTTAGCCATTCAACACACTGGAACGCCGGATTGGTCGCAATGCGATTCGGAAAAAGTCGCGAATATTTGTCGTAAGATAAAAGCTGTCATGCATGTTGATGATGATAAAAATGATGATTTAAACGATGTCATCAACATGTATATCGAATTCTACATAAGTGGTTTGGAAATCATGAATTCTCTCCATCTCAATGCTCCTGATTTCTATGAAGATATATATAAGCTTGAACAAAGTTACAAGAATGAAGTGAAAATAAGGACTAGAATGCATACGAACAGGGCATTAAATCAAACCCTCTTCGATGATATCTTAAACGAATTTAAATCCAAGCTTGAAAGTGATTTTTCAAGAGTATTGACGCAAGCATCCATAGGTGAACTTAAGCAAGATTTGATCGCAAGTTGGTTGGCTGATTGTTCAATGGAATTCAGGAGCGTGTAAAGTTATGTCAGATAACCCTTTACTACGAGGAGACATTGTTTTTGATGCAAAGCCTGATGCTGTACCTTATAACTATCGTATCAGCTATAAAGTGTCTCAGCTTTGCCTAATAATGCGAATCTGCGGTTGGCAGGATAGTTGCTCCTTAATTAAACTTCACATGATATCATTTGCATTGTATACGAGAGAAAACATGGACAAACTCTTGAAGTTTGCGAAAAATGAATTAACGAATCCTCCAATTGTGAGATTTGACCCAGCAGTTAATAAGGCATTAACTTTTGCTATTGCGTATGGATTTGTAACACAACAGAAATCAGGCAATTTCAAGCTTACGGATCGAGGAAGAAATTTCGCCGACCAAGTAAAATTTGTAGGTGATCTTATGGTTTCCGAAATATCGGATTTATCGGAACTATCAAAGGGACTCACCGAAAGTAAGATCAAAGAGTTGAGTGAGATCTGGAGGGGTAAAAATGCTGAAGATTAATAGGCTTCGCGTCGAAATCAATACAGTGAATGGCGTTTACGGTATTGATTCATCCTTCCATAGCGGTTTGAACTTTGTTTCAAGCCCGGATAACACATGTGGAAAAAGTTCTATTCTGGCTGCGATATACTATTGCCTTGGATTTGAGCAGATCATCGGTGGGGTAAGCGGTATTGGAAGCAAAGTCTTAACATCTGTCTTTAAATCGTATATTGATGATAACGGTAAGACATGGACTGTTACCGAATCTGGAGCATACTTAGAGATTACAAATGGAAACGAAACTATTACCATCTTTCGAAGCGCATTGGCGCAAAATCGGGACAACAGACTTATAACTATCTATCATTCAAATTACGCTTCGATTGCTGATCCCAAGACGCAATCGGACGACATGTTTGTCAATGTTCAGAATTCTGCTACAGGTGAAAAAGGGTTTCATACATATTTAGAGGAGTTTCTGCACCTGGAATTGCCTGAAGTGCGGACTTCTGATGAACACGAGCGCAAATTATATCTTCAGGTTATCTTCGCAAGCATGTTTATCGAACAAAAACATGGTTGGTCAGATATATTTTCAGGT
>DASVMB010000456.1:0-6893 GCA_036384575.1 Bacillota bacterium | reverse complement strand
GACGCCGTAACTTATAACTTTCAGCAGATTAATATTGAATTTGGAACCAGGTTTGACCCGGTACGGAATATCACCGAGATCGTCATGGCCACCCCCAATCTGACCGACGGCACCTGACAACTTGTTTAATGAAAGAATTTGATGCCCGGGACCTTGGCCCGCGATAACTTTCCAGAAACTGCCCCCTATGATATAATGGGGGTAGTTTTTTTATCTTGGTTAACCGGGGAAAATACCGGTGACGGCTCTCAGACAAGGAAAATGCCCCGCTTTTGGGGAACCCGGAAGGATAAATACAGGATTATTATGGATACACCGCGAATCGAACGGGCAATCCTGGTCGGCATAAGCCCGGCCGGGGCGGATCACAATCAAGCCCAATACCAATGGCTTGAATTTTCCGAACTGGCGCGTACCGCCGGGGCGGAGGTTGTCGGAAGTATTACTCAGGAACGTAAAAGCCCTGACCCCGCATTCTTTATCGGTTCCGGTAAAGTTCAGTGGCTCGCGGAGGAAGCCCGGCGGCTCGAGGCGGACTTGATCATCACCCTTCAAGAATTGAGCCCCAGTCAGGTAAGAAATATGGAAGAACAGACCGGGGTCCGGGTGATTGACCGAACCAATCTGATCCTGGATATCTTTGCCTCCCGTGCTCGTACCCGTGAGGGGAAACTCCAGGTGGAACTGGCTCAGCTTGACTATTTACTGCCCCGGCTCGGCGGATCAACCCGCCACCTCTCCCGCTTGGGCGGTGGTATTGGAACCCGGGGCCCGGGCGAATCGAAGCTTGAGGCCGACCGCCGCAGGGTGCGGCGTCGCATCGCCGAACTTCGGCGCCAATTGCTTGAAGTACAGAATCAACGGAAGGTCCAGCGCCATCGCAGAGAAAAACAACAAATACCGACCGTGGCTTTGATCGGATATACGAACGCCGGAAAGTCCACTTTGTTCAACCTGCTGACTGCGGCTGATGTTTCCGCGGCCGACCGCCTCTTTGAAACACTCGACCCGGTTTCGCGCCGGGTCCGTCCTCCCAGCGGTAAAGAGTTCATTCTTATGGATACGGTGGGTTTCATCAGTAATCTGCCCCATCAATTGGTGGCGGCATTCAAGGCCACCCTGGAAGAGACTACCCGGGCCACATTATTGTTACATGTGATGGATGGCACAGCTCCCAACCTGGCCGTTCAAGCCGAAGCTGTCCGGACCGTACTTGACGAGATTGGAATCGCGACCAAGGAACGGTTAAATCTTTTGAACAAGATTGACCTGATAGACACGGATCCGACCATTGAACGGATGGCCAAGGAATGGGAAGCCTTGCCGATATCGGCCCGAACCGGCGCGGGTATGGAGGAACTTCTGGCGGTGATCTTCGGTAAATTGGCCGATACCACCGCTATTTACCGGGTCAAGATTCCCTTCGGCGAGGCGGGTCTGGTTGATCGAATTCACCGGCAGGGCCGGGTGCTGGAGGAGGTTTTCACTCCGGAGGGAGTTTGTCTCCGGGTCGAGACCGAACCGGCTCTGGCCGATAAATATCATCAATACTTTTTCCGGGAAGGTTCCTAAATGCTTGAATTGGGTACACTGAGGCTGGAAAATCCGGTGGTTTTGGCACCGATGGCCGGGGTGACCGATCCACCTTTCCGCCGGATCGTAAGGGAATATCATACCGGTTTGGTCTGCGGAGAGATGGTCAGTTCCATGGCCCTTCATTATAACAGTAGAAAGACCAGGGAATTGATTCAGATAGCGGGGGAGGAGCATCCGGTAAGCATCCAGATCTTCGGCGCCGATCCCGGAATTATGGCAGAGGCGGCCCGGGTTGTGGCGGACTGTGGCGCGGATATCATCGATATCAACATGGGTTGTCCGGTGCCGAAGATCGTCAAGAACGGGGAAGGCGCGGCCCTGATGCGGAACCTTCCCTTAGCTGCGGCGATTATCGGAACAGTGGTCAAGTCGGTTACACTTCCGGTCACGGTTAAATTCCGGTTAGGGTGGGACAAGGAGCATTTCACTGCGGCCGAACTGGCACGGATTGCCGCGGAGAACGGCGCGGTGGCAGTGACGGTTCATGGCCGGACCCGGGAACAGTTTTATCAGGGTGAGGCCGATTGGGAGAGCATTGCTGCAGTGAAGAGGAGTGTGGCCATTCCGGTTATCGGTAACGGGGATATTGACTCACCCCGGGCTGCGGCGGAGATCATCCGTCAAACCGGATGCGATGGGGTAATGATCGGCCAAGCCGCTTTGGGCAGGCCGTGGCTTTTTAGACAAGTCTCCGTTTATCTTGAAACAGGCACTTTGGTACCTGATCCCCCGCTCGCCAAACAGTTCGAGACCATTCGCCAACATCTCCGGCTTCAGGTGGCCTATGCCGGAGAAGCACGGGGTATTAAGGAGATGCGCAAGCATCTGGCATGGTATCTCAAGGGAACCCCCGGCGCGGCCCGTTTACGGGAGAAGCTGATTGCATTAACCTCTCTTTCGGAAGTTTTCAGGGAGTTAGGGGAGTATGCCGGATCCCTTGGAGTTGAGTGGCCGGATCAGCAAGTCGATGTTTCTTTTCAAACCAATACTGGGGCGGGGTTTACCGTCGATTCTTGGAACCGGTGAAAATGGACAGGCCAAGGGTTGCCAAGGAGCTCGGTAAACTCAGCCCGACCGACGAAAGTGAGTGCGATCCATGAAACGAATTGTCAGTGTAAGCCTGGGGAGTTCCCAAAGAGACCACCGGGCCGAGGTTGAGTTCTTTGGGGAAAAAGTGGTTATTGAACGGATCGGAACCAACGGTGATCTCAAAAGAGTAATCTCCTTGATTCAATCGCTCGACGGTAAGGTAGATGCCTTTGGAATGGGCGGGATCGATCTGTATCTTACCGCAGACGGACGGCGCTTTGTGATTCAGGACGGGGCCCGAATCGCCCGCGCCGCCAAAATCTCGCCGATCCTCGACGGCAGCGGCTTAAAGAACACTTTGGAACGGAAGGTCGTTGGTTATCTTCAAGAAGAATTGGGGATTGCGCTTTCGGGGAAGAAGGTTCTAATGGTTTCGGCGGTTGATCGATTCGGAATGGCCGAAGCCTTTGACGCGGCCGGATGCCGGATGGTCTTCGGGGACCTCATTTTTGCCCTCGGGATTCCAATACCCATCACCACCTTGAAAGGTTTGCGTAAATTGGCATTTACATTTTTGCCGGTCATCACCCGGTTGCCGTTTACCTTCTTGTACCCCACCGGTTCCAAACAGGATCAAATAACGCCCAAATACACCAAGTATTATGAAGACGCCGATATTATCGCCGGCGATTTCCTCTATATCCGGAAGTATATGCCCCAAAATCTCAAGGGCAAGATCATTGTCACCAATACGGTAACTCCGGCAAACATCAGCGAATTAAAGGAACGCGGCGCTTCACTTTTGGTGACATCCACTCCCGAATTTAACGGCCGTTCTTTTGGAACGAACGTCATGGAGGCGTTACTTGTTTCGTTCTCCGGTAAACGCCCGGATGAATTGGGAGAGGCCGATTACTTGCAACTATTGGATAAGCTGCATTTTCAACCGCGACTGGTCCGGTTATCATAATATCATAAATAACCCGCAACCACTCTTCATAAGTATTAATGATGGAGGCGGTTGCATGGGTTATTTCGGGTTCATCTCGACATTATTAAAAGTGGATTCTCCCTGGGGTAAAATGTTACGGTTTCTCCCCGAGAAGTGGCGGTATTATAACGGCCCGTTACAGAGCGGCGAGATCGCGGGGGTTCTTCCAGGGGAAACGGTACAGGGATTCGGCTGGAGCGTACCGGATAGTGGCATGCAGGTTTGGCAGGAATCGCGTTATATTCGACTCTGGGAACGATTTCTGGTTGACCTCGACGAGCGCGACATCAAGGTAATTGGTCTTGATGCGTCCAGCGGGTTCCGGCCTCCACGCCGTTTGACGGGTAAGACTGTTTTTCCGGGGATTTGTGATGGAAGAGCTTTGGAGTTGTTATTGTTTTTCAACCGTTTCCGGACCTTGCTGCGGAGTATGGAAACCCCGCCGCAAAAGACGAAGGTTCTCATCATTTGGGAAGAAGGCAACTTGGGACTGGCATGCGCCCGATTGGTAGCCAGGGAGGTACGGTTTCTGAGTCTGGTCCATCCGAACGCCCGATATCTGGAGCGCGCCGCAGAATTAATCATGGCCGAAACCGGAATCGCAACGCAGATCTTTACTGTTCCCCCGGATTCTGTCAGATCCCGAATCGTCATTGTCTGCGGCCCGTTGCATCAGTACCGGCTGACTCGCCCCTCCCGTCATTACCAATGGTTTGAACTTTTTCAAAAGAATCCTTCCCTGACGGTTTTAAATGCGGACCTGCCCATTACGGCCCTTTGCCGTCAAGAACGGTTGCCTTTATATCCGGCATTGGCCGAGGCGATTCTTCGCTCCTCCTTTGACGTGAATCCCGGGGTTTGGTATGGGTCCGAGCTCCCCCTGGAACATGTGGTTAAAATGGCGGAACTTCTTAGGGAAGTAGGTATG
The DNA here is from genome assembly GCA_036384575.1 of Bacillota bacterium. Taxonomy (GTDB): domain Bacteria; phylum Bacillota; class UBA4882; order UBA8346; family UBA8346; genus DASVMB01. Next base: position 2,349 of record DASVMB010000456.1, on the reverse strand, counting down.
AAGATCGCCATATAGCGCGAGGGTGCTTGACACCCAATGATGTTTCGATTATAATAAAAATGCTTTAAGGCACTGGAGCCAGGATCCGGTGCTTACTCTTTAGTAGCCGCATTATTGACCGGCACGCCATATTTTCCGTGAACGCGCATGCGCGCTCACATTTCTGAATAACCACGCATTTGAACAGGGTCCTTCCACCGTTGTTCGGGGGCTTTATCTGAATTACCGCACCGAAGGAACCGGCATTTTGCCGGGTTCCGGGCGCGCTTCGGGTAGCTTGCCGGGCGAATTTTTTTAAATCCGTACGGGAGGAAAACCCTCCTGTATCTCGGCCTTTTAACCACCTGGTATCAGAATAATCTATTTAGGGTGAACATATATTAATTAGCGCAATGGCGCGGCGCAACGCGCGCCAAGAATCGGCCTGGAAGGGGCGGGATTATGGGTAACGAAAAGGACAAAGAAGTCATCCTAACTCTAGACGGACTCTCCAAATTGGAAAAGGAGCTTGAGCATTTAAAGACCGTACGCCGTCGTGAAGTGGCGGAACGGATTAAGCAAGCCCTGGAATTTGGGGATATCAGCGAAAACTCCGAATATGAGGACGCCAAAAATGAACAAGGCTTTATCGAAGGCCGAATTTTATCCATCGAGAAGATGCTGCGGAACGTGAAGATCATTGACGAGCAAGAAGTTAATAACGATGCTGTCAGTGTCGGGGCCAAAGTCACGCTTATTGAAGTGAACGGCGGATCCGAGGTGGAATATATGATTGTCGGTTCGGCGGAAGCCGATCCCGAACAGGCCCGGATCTCCAATGAGTCTCCGGTGGGCCGGAGCTTGATGGGGCAGAAGGTCGGTAGCGTTGTCAATGTTAATGTCCCGATGGGGACGATTCAATATAAGATTAAGGCGATTAAAAAGTAACCGCAAAAAAAGTCAGGCTGCCCAAAAATATGGTGATATTTTTGGGCAGCCTTTTACACTCTTCGGGGTGATGTTTTTTTGCGATGGAGGGGATCGCATTGGAATCGGAAGTTGAAAAAGTAAGTGAACAAATGGAATTACGCCGACAGAAACTTGGTAAACTGCGGGAACATGGGATTAATCCTTTTGGCGAGAGGTATGACCGGACCCATCGCTTGAATCAGATTACCGATGAATTTGAGGCGCTGGAGAATCAGACGGTGAAGATTGCCGGCAGGCTGGTGGCCAAGCGTGACCAGGGCAAGGCTTGTTTCGGTAACCTCAACGATCAGAGCGGTACCCTGCAGATCTATGCCAAGATCGATGTTTTAGGCGAGGAGAAATATCAGGAGTTACTTGACTTGGATCTGGGGGATATCATCGGCATCACGGGAAAGGTATTTAAAACCCACCGTGGCCAGATCACGGTACAAGTTGAGGATTTCCGCCTGCTTTCCAAGGCGCTAAGGCCGCTTCCCGATAAATGGCACGGTTTGAAGGATACCGATCTTCGCTATCGCCAACGTTACCTGGATTTGATATCCAATCCCGAGGTGCGTGAGACCTTTTTGAAGCGAACCCAGATCGTCCGTTCGATCCGGAATTTCCTCGATAACCGGGATTTTGTTGAGGTGGAAACGCCGATTCTCAGCTCCATTGCCGGAGGTGGACATGCCCGCCCCTTTAACACCCACCATAACACGCTGGATTTGGATCTGACCCTCCGGATTGCGCTGGAGTTATACCACAAACGCTTAATCGTCGGCGGCTTCGACCGGGTTTATGAGATTGGCCATTGTTTCCGGAATGAGGGGATCTCTACCCGCCATAACCCCGAGTTTACCATGTTGGAGTTATATCAATCCTACGCGGATTATCAGATAATGATGGAACTGGTGGAAGGGATGATCTCCGAAACCGCCCGGAAGGTTTGCGGTACCACTAAGCTGGAATACCAGGGCACGGCGATCGATCTCACCCCGCCTTGGCCCAGACTATCCATTGTTGAGGCAATCAAACAATTTACCGGGATTGACTGGATGACCATCGACTCCGACGGGGCTGCTGTGGCTGCCGCCCAATCCTTGAAAATTAAGATAGATCCCAAGGCCACCAAGGGCATGGTACTCGACGAGATCTGTTCGGAATATGTGGAACCGAAACTTATTCAACCCACATTCCTGGTTGATTATCCCATTGAGATCTCGCCCCTCGCCAAGAAGATTGAGTCAAATCCGGAACTGACCTATCGCTTTGAATTATTCATTTACGGACGGGAAATGGCGAATGCCTTTTCGGAGCTGAACGACCCCGTCGATCAGCGTGAACGCTTTATGGAGCAAGCCCGGGAAAAGGCCAAGGGTAATGAAGAGGCCATGGTCT
>DASVMB010000455.1:0-2935 GCA_036384575.1 Bacillota bacterium | reverse complement strand
AACCATCAGGGAACTGTGGTTGCCGCAATCAGTATTTCCGGCCCAACCCTGAGAATGACCCGGGAGAAACTGGATCAGATCACCCCCCCGGTAATCTCCGTAGGTCAAAGGATTTCCCTGGCATTGGGCTATATGCCGCGTTGACCGGATTTCGTTTAAACATTTGCAGATAGTCGTATGTAATAAAAAAGGATTGGCCCCCAAGCCAACCCTTTTTGTATGTAAGAATCATAAACCCAAATGGTTACCATTCGGCAACCGTGCCGTCGGCGTGCCTCCAAACCGGATTACGCCAACGATGACCCTCCCGGGCGGCCTCCCTGACTTTGGCCTCATCGATCCGGATCCCCAATCCCGGTCCGGTCATCCGACTCACATAGCCATCCCGGTAATCGAATACGGTCCGGTCCTCCAAATAATCCAGGAGATCACTTCCCTGGTTATAATGAATACCTAAGCTTTGCTCCTGGATCAACACATTGGGGGTGCAAAAGTCGAGCTGCAACGAAGCGGCAAGTGCGATCGGTCCCAACGGGCAATGGGGCGCCACAGCCACGTCGAATGTCTCGGCCATAGCGGCGATTTTCTTCAATTCAGAAATTCCCCCGCAATGGGAGATGTCCGGTTGGATAAGATCCACGTGTCCGTCGATGAGGACCTGTTTAAATCCCCAACGGGTAAACTGCCGTTCCCCGGTGGCAATGGGAATGGTGGTGGCGGAGGCAATCTCCCGCAACGCCTCATTGTTTTCAGCCAAGACCGGTTCCTCGATGAAGAAGGGATGGTAAGGTTCCATCTCCCGCGCCAATATTTTCGCCATTGTCTTTGAGACTCTACCGTGAAAGTCCAGACCGATGTCGAATTTCGGTCCCACTGCCTCTCTCACCGCCGCCAGGCGGGCCAATACCTCATCCACCGCTGCAGGAGAATCGATCCGTTGCATCTCTTCGGTGGCATTCATCTTAACCGCGGTAAAACCGGCTTGCAACTTCCGTAGAGCCTCTTGCTTTACCTCGGCGGGGCGATCTCCCCCGATCCAGGTATAGACCCGAACCCGCTCCCGTACAGCGCCTCCCAGTAACTCATATATCGGAGCATTGTAATATTTCCCCTTAATATCCCAGAGGGCTTGATCAATCCCGGAGATCGCGCTGGTCAGGATGGGACCGCCTCTGTAAAAACCGCCTCTGTACATCACCTGCCATAAATCCTCGATGCGCGACGGATCCTGTCCCATTACGTAATCCATTAATTCCTGAACAGCGGCTTTTACTGTTTCAGCCCGGCCTTCCACAACCGGCTCACCCCAACCGACCAGGCCGGTATCGGTCTCAAGTCTTAAAAACAGCCAGCGGGGTTTGACCATGAACAATTCATAAGCTGCAACTTTCATCTACATTAACTCCTTTTTGGGGGCTGGGGCCACCCGTTAAGTATTGGAAAAAACCCATAGAATGGTGTTGTTCCAGTCTATTCTGGCCGGAAATCCAAAAACCTTTCCCTGGTATCCTTTAGGTGCAATTCCATCTCTTCCCGGGCAACCATGGGATTCCGTTCAAAGACGGCTCTGTAGATCGCCTCATGATACGTATAACTCTTTTGGCGATCCGGAACCACCGCCGTCTCCTGCTGGAGCAGCCATAACAACCCGGCTATGGCTTCATAAATCTTGATCAGCACCGGATTGTTGGTCGCTTGGGCGATCAAACCGTGAAAACGGTAATCCGCGGCTGCGAATTCAGTAACCTTTTCCAAGGCCCGGTTCATCACGGTCAAACTCGAGCCAAGTTCCTGCAATTGCTCTGCGGTAGCCCGTGAAGCCGCAATAAAGGCCAATTGCGGTTCCAAAGTCTCACGTGCCTCCATCAGGTGTAAAAAATCCGCCGGGGATAAAACCAGCGATGTACCAATCGCTTGGAACCAACTCTCTAGGGAGGGCGTTGTGACCCGGGCCCCTTTCCCATGCTCGATGACGACCATTCCCAAAATTTCAAGCGCCTTTAAGGCCTCGCGCACCGCGGGACGTCCTACACCAAATCTGCCGGCCAGCTCACGTTCGGGGGGGAGATACTCTCCGAAACCGACCTGCCCGGTCTTGATCAACGCCTCCAGTCGGGCCACCACCTCCTGAAAGGCTTTTTTTCCTGTTCTTTCATCCATTGATTCACTCACCTTGCATGGTAGGTCCTTAATATAATGTGGTCTTACCACTAGATTCGCCAAAAAATTTTTTCTTCCTGCCGGGCAAGGAATTTTAATATAAAATGCCCATCCAAGATGATATAGATCAGTTAAATCTTTCCTCACTAAAAACCAAATTTTTCGGGATACTGATTGAATGAAGGAGGCGATACAGAATGGCGACCCAGTATAATGACGATCGGGTATCGATTGAGCCGGCCCCGGTCCAATCCGGTGACACGGTGCATATCAATTACCAGGGAATCTTGAAAAATTCCGGAGCCGACCAGGTTTTTCTCCATTACGGAGTCGATGGCTGGAGAAACATCAACACCGTACCGATGCAGCAACAAGCGGGAGGAGTTTTCGGTGCCGAGGTCCGTGCCACAGGCAGTCAAGAATTGAATTTCTGCTTTAAGGACAGCGCCGATCATTGGGATTCCAACAGTGGCTGGAACTGGAAGGTGGAAGTCCGCTAAACGAAGCGCCGGGAAGACCGGCGTTTCGTTTTTAATTTCAAATCTACAGGCAATATTCCCCCCTTTTCACCCCTGCCCCGGGGATTCATTGCGTTATATCGCGGGATTGCTGCGAGGAATGAAACAAAACGGCGATAATCAGGCATAAAAATAACTATCCGATATTATATAATATAAAGAAATGGTCATGGTGAATTGCATCTTTCACTGGCCCGTTCCCTCCGGTCCAAAATATGGTAAGTTTCAAAATTAGCAGGAAGCGCCAAAATGGAGTC
>DASVMB010000454.1:0-8789 GCA_036384575.1 Bacillota bacterium | reverse complement strand
TAAATCCGGGACAAAACGTCCCGGATTTATTTTGATGGGTAAACTTACGGCTGTAAATAGAGGATGGACGACATGGTATAACCGGCTCCCACCGAACAGAAAACAACATAGGAATTATTTTTGATAGCCCCGTTTTTCAGTGCATTATAGAAAGTGAATATCGGGCTGGTAACCCCGGTATAGCCATACTTGTCCGCAATAAAAGTATATTTGTCGTGGGAGACTTGCAATTTATCGATGGTCTTGATGATGTCCGCCCTGGAAAACTGGGAGAAGATATAATGCCCGATTTGATCAATGGTAACATGGTTGCGTTTGGCCATTTCGGTAATCAAACCGGCCCATTTGTCGCATAAGAAATCAAAATCAAACGAGGTCCAGTTCAGCTTCTTTTTGTCTTCGTCAACACTGTTTTTTACTACATTCGGTAAGCCGCATTGCGGGTAAACAATGGTGTAATTGTAATTCGAATCTGTAAAATAGTTGGAATCGATAAATCCCACCCGTTTTTGCCCGGAAACGTTTTCTAAAATGACGCAACCGCCCGCGTCTCCCGCACCGGCATAGACAATGGGATCCGACTCTCTCGCAAAGGGCGTGATGAACATACTGCCCGCAATTAAGGCATATCTGATCCGCTTATTGGTTTTCAAATAGCGGCTGACTTGATCGATGGCGGTAACTGCGCCGGTGCAGTTTGAATTCATATCATATACGATATGCGCGTTTTTCGCACCTAATTCGTGGTTAATCATTAAGGCATTGGTGGGGGATAAGTAATGAGGGTTATCCGATACAAATACAATCATATCTAAATCTTCGGCTTTAATATGAGCATTCGATAACGCATCTTTGGCCGCTTTTACTGCAAGTGTTATGGCGGTTTCATTTTCATCATCAACTAAAAACCGGGTTTTTCGCCCTAGATGGTTCAGTAAATGGGTTATATCATTGCCTTGCTTTTTAAAATGTTCAATATAGAACTCGTTTTCTACCTTCCGGGTGGGATGAAAGATTCCAACACCCTTAATGATAACATTCTGAACCATTAACGATCCCCTTTCAAAAAAAATTAGTGTCTTGCTTTTGAAGACACTTCGTGATGCGTTATTCATTTAGCAATGTTCGCAGTAACGGTTAATCCGATAGTCTCATTTTGCTATTTATAGGGGGTAATGACCCTACAATGTCCTATAGACATTAAACCAGAGCACCGCGCCCATTAGAACATGATGCTCTGCTCTCAACACCCAACTATTATATTTGGGAGTAACCGTTTCTTTAAACAATGCTAATTATTTTATTTATTGGATTTCCGATTCAGAATTCACAAATGTAAAATACTGAAAAATGACATCCTGTCCTAAACGCTGTAACTGCATTTTGGTTAATAGAGAGTTTAATTCGATGGAATACCTTTTTTTGAAAGGAGTCTGGATATACATCTGCATTACTTTTTGCAACATTGCCGCTACATCCGGGCTGGAAGTCTTGAGATCCCTTCCGTCAACCACCAGTGTGTAATCATTCGGATTAAAGGTCTTAATTGCCTCTTGGTAGGATTGGATAAAGTCGTTGGCATCATCCGCTGTAAAAAATCCCCAAACCTTAATAATAAAGTAATTTCTTAAATTGTCAACCTCTAATTTGAATTTTTTCTCGGCAACCATCTTTTCAACTCCTTAAAATAGATTAGTGTGAGAACAATTCGTGAAAATCAGGAAAAAATCCTTCTTTTTGGGATATTAATGTAAAGATTTTATTGTCAACTTGTAAGTAAGAATTGACCAATCTGTGTAAATAGTATATTATGCAATTTGATAGGAAATTTTTTACAATAAATACTTGCTTTCAATAACTTGGGAGAGTATTTTTTCAAAAAAGTAAATTTAAACTTAGGGGACTAATGCAATGTTATGAGCTAATCTGGAATAGCCGTACTTACATCGGAAATAGGTAAAAAAAAGGGCGCGATCTTCGCGCCCTTTCGCTCTCTTGGGGAAGGTTTGTTGGAATCCTAAACATTAAAGCGGAACAGGGTCACGTCCCCATCCTGCATCACATAGTCTTTACCCTCGGAGCGGACCAATCCCTTTTCCTTGGCCGCATTATAGGAGCCGCAGGCCATCAGGTCGTCGTAAGCCACAATCTCGGCCCGGATGAAGCCCCGTTCGAAGTCGCTGTGAATCTTGCCCGCAGCCTGCGGGGCTTTTGAGCCCCTGACAATCGTCCAAGCCCGTACCTCTTGGGGACCGGCGGTAAGGAAACTGATTAGGCCCAACAGTTTATAACTGGCCTTAATCAGCCGGTTCAAACCGGATTCGGAAAGCCCCAGTGCAGTAAGGTACTCTTGCCTTTCAGACTCGGGAAGTTGAGCGATTTCTTCCTCAATCCGGGCGCAGATGGGAATAACTTCCGAGTTCTCCTTGGCAACGGATTGTTCCAAAGCCTCCAGGTAGGGATTGGCAGACCCGGGTTGCAGGTCCGGCTCGGCGATGTTAGCCACATAGAGTACTGGTTTTGAGGTGAGTAAAAAGAGATCGGCCAGCATTTCACGTTGCTCTTCGGTGAGTTGAAAGGTCCGGGCCGGTTGGCCCGATTCGAGATGGTTCTTTAAGGCCTCTAGAACCGCCATCTCCGTCTGGTACTTTTTGTCTCCGGTCTTCAGCATCTTACCGGTGCGATCCATCCGCTTCTCCAGAGTTTCCAGATCGGCAAAGATCAATTCCAGGTTAATGGTTTCGACATCCCGGAGTGGTGCGACCGAACCGTCCACATGGACGATATTGGGATCCTCAAAACAGCGGACCAGATGGACGATGGCATCCACCTCGCGGATATGGGCCAGGAATTTATTGCCAAGGCCTTCCCCTTTGCTGGCGCCCCGGACTAAACCGGCGATATCCACAAATTCCACAGTCGCCGGAGTGATTTTTTTCGGGTCATACATGGCGGCCAGGCGGGTCAGGCGGAGATCCGGAACCGGCACCACCCCGACGTTCGGCTCGATGGTACAAAACGGATAATTGGCACATTCGGCGCCTGCTTTGGTAATCGCGTTAAAAAGGGTACTTTTGCCGACATTCGGCAGTCCCACAATTCCCAGTTGCATACTTTCCAAATCCTTTCTCTAGATTCAGCCGTCGTTCTTCCCGGGGCTGAACAAAATAAACAGCGCGATAAAGATTTTCAATAACCTTCATTATATGTGATCCACTCAAAAAATTCAATCGCATAGTGGGAGCGTAAGGAATCTTTGGGTGGAGCGGGCATGCAAGGGTATGGGAGATTAACCGAGCTTGGTTGGTAATTTTATGAGTCAAACCGAAAAAACTGCCTGAACAAAGATAATCAGCCAGTTCAGGCCTAAAAATTAAAGATTTTTTTATTGTAATTTGAACGAATTCGTGCTTTAATAAGGGGATGTGAAGATTGATAAGATTGGGTGAAATGACGTAATGATTAAGAAAAAAGAAAACATCCGAAATGTTGCCATCATCGCTCACGTTGACCACGGCAAAACCACGCTGGTCGATTGTTTATTACGGCAATCGGGTATCTTTCGCGATAATGAAAAAGTGGTCGAACGGGTGATGGACAGCAACGAGCTGGAACGGGAGCGCGGTATCACCATTCTTTCCAAAAACACCTCGGTGAATTACGGCGCTACCAAGATCAATATTGTCGATACGCCCGGACATGCCGATTTCGGTGGAGAGGTGGAACGGGTACTGCGGATGGTTGATGGGGCGTTATTATTAGTGGACGCCTTTGAAGGCCCGATGGCCCAAACCAAGTTCGTGCTCCGCAAGGCCTTAGAGATCGGCCTCCGGATTATTGTAGTAATTAATAAGATCGACCGGCCGGAAGCCCGTCCCAATGAGGTTTTGGATGAGGTCTTCGACCTTTTCGTGGAACTTGAGGCTTCCGATGCCCAACTCGACTTTCCGGTGATTTACACCTCGGCCCGTTTGGGAATTGCCGTACTTGATCCCGGTGAGACAAAAGGCGACATGCGGTCGATTTTTGAAATGATTCAAAAAGAGATTCCGGAACCTAGCGGGGATCTGGAACATCCGCTGCAGCTGCAGATCACTACTTTGGATTATGATGATTACGTGGGCAGGATCGGGATCGGCCGGATCAATAACGGGGTCATCCATGCCAGCCAACAGGTGAGTATCTGTAAACAGGACGGCGGCGTGGAGATGGGGAAGATCGGCAAGCTCTGGACCTTTGAAGGTTTGAAACGAGCGGAGGTCGAAGAGGCTGCGGTCGGTGATATTGTGGCTATTTGCGGCCTTGAGAAGGTAAATATCGGCGAGACCATCTGTGAAGCGGATAAACCTATGGCCTTACCGTTGTTGACTATCGACGAACCTACACTGACAATGACATTCATGGTCAATGACAGTCCCTTCGCGGGCAGAGAGGGTAAATACCTAACTTCGCGCCATCTTCGTGACCGGCTTTGGAAGGAAGCCCAAACCAACGTGAGTTTGAAGGTGACGGAGACCGATTCGCCCGATGCTTTCCAGGTCTCGGGCCGTGGCGAACTGCACTTGGCGATTTTGATTGAAACAATGCGCCGTGAAGGGTATGAACTGCAGGTTTCCAAACCGGAGCCAATTTTAAAGCAGATCAACGGCCAGCTGTGTGAACCGTACGAGCGTCTCTTCATCAACGTGCCGGATGCGTTTTCCGGAACCACTATTGAAAATCTTGGGCGGCGCCGCGCCGAACTCCTGAATATGCAACCGATAGGCCAGAGCCACGTGAAACTGGAGTTTTTGATTCCCTCCCGCGGCCTGATCGGTTTCCGCTCCGAGTTTCTCACGGAAACCAAGGGCGAAGGGATTATGAATCATCTCTTCGATCACTACGGCCCCTGGAAGGGGGATATTCCCGGACGACTTCGCGGATCGCTGGTGGCTTTTGAGACCGGTGACGCGTGCACTTACGGGATTCATAACGTGGAGGACCGGGGAGTGCTTTTCGTGAGTCCCACGGACAAGGTATACGCCGGGATGATCGTCGGCGAGAACGCGCGGGAAAACGATCTGGACGTCAATGTCTGCAAGAAGAAGCATCTTACCAATATGCGGTCCAGTACCTCCGATGAGACGATCCGGCTGACTCCGCCCCGAGTCTTCAGTCTGGAGCAGGCGATGGAGTTTATTGCCGATGATGAATTGGTGGAGATCACTCCCAATTCCATCCGGATGCGTAAGAAGGTTTTGGACCGGGCGGATCGCGGGCGCCTGGCCAAGCGGAAGGTTGCCGAACCGGATGCGGGTTGATAGAGCTGCACAAAGTAAAGATTAACCAAAGTAATAAAAAGACGGACCTGAGTTATTTGGGTCCGTCTTTTTTGATGGGTGAAATAAAGTTCCGGAATGACTGTTTTGTTTTTCACTCTTCACATTTCTTACTTCGCTCCTGCACTACGCAAAACTTGAGCGGCCTTGGAATGACCCTTGGCGAGGGCGATGGCTAAGGCGGTATATCCGTACTTGTTTTTCAGCTTGAAGTCGGCGCCGTGTTTCAACAACAGTTTGACCAGGTCGGTGTTGCCCTTATAAGCCGCCATCATCAAGGCGGTATATCCATCCTTCCCCTTGAGGTTGACTTTGGCGCCGTTCGCCAACAACAACTCGACCGTATCCAGATGTTCTTCCATGACGGTCAAGATCAGGACGGTATCGTCTTCTTTATCGCGTTGATTCACATCGGCGCCGGCGATAATCAAGGTGGAAGCCACGGCGGACCGGCCATTCTGGGCGGCGATAGTCAGGGCGGTCCAGCCGTATTTGGTGGTCTTTTGGTGGATGTCGGCCCCTTTGTCCAGCAACATTTTGACGATTGCCAGATCACCCCTGGCTGCAGCCCACATCAGGGGCGACCAGCCGTATTTGTCGGCGACGTTTACGGCCGCGCCACCATCAATCAGGATTTTAACGGTTGCCGGAGCAGCGTTCTTTACTGCGCTGAAGATCATGGGTAATCCCTGAGCGTCCCTGGCGTTGACATCTGCGCCGGCACGGAGCGCCTGTTCCAAAGCGGCCGGGTCGTCGTGCTGCACCGCATCGAGTAACGACTGGCTTAGCGAGTTTGTAGGAGTTGAAGTTACTGTTGGCACTGGAGTCTCAGTTGGCTTCGGAGTTTCCGCCGGTTTCGCTGATGGTGTCGGGTCGGGCTCTTTCACGGCAGCGCCTTGATCCGCCAATATTTTGGCGGTCTCGGGATGACCATTATTGAGTGCGCAGGTTAGGGCGGTCCGGCCTTGCGAATCGGTGAGGTTGACCGCTGCCCCACGGATGAGCAGCAGCCTTACCATGTCGTTATTTCCGGCAAGTGCCGCGATGATTAACGGAGTTTGGCCGGATTTATTCTTGAGATTGATATCGGCTTTACGGCGGATGAGGGCTTGCGCTGTTTCGGCATTGCCCTGTTTGGCCGCCCAATGTAATGCCGACCAACCGTCGGAATCGGTGGCGCCGACCGCGGCTCCCTGGGCCAATAACGCCTCGACTGTAGGGGCATAATCACCCTTGGCCGCGGCTATCAGGGGTGTGGAACCGGAATGATCTTTCTGATTCACCGGAACACCTTTGGCCAGTAAGGCTTTGACTATCGTCTCATGACCCCGGGAAGCCTCCCAGAAAAGAATCGATCGACCGTTGGGATCTACGACTTGAAGGGTGGAGGCTCTGGGCAGGAGTAGTTGGACAATATCCATATTGCCTTGACTCGCCGCTGCCAGTAGGGGGGTGTAACCGTCTTTGCTTTGAAAGTTAACATCCGCTCCTTGGGCGAGCAATACTTGAAGTGTATCGGTGAAACCGTTCCAGGCCGTCCAGAGCAATGCATTCCATCCGTTGTCGTCCAATTCATTCAGGCCGGCGGGGTAAAGTTTCAACAAGGTTGTAACCGTGGAAGTATCACCTTTTCGTGAAGCATAGAGCAGGCTTAAGGTGTAATTGCCGCCGTTATCTATCAGGTATTTGGCTATTTTGGAGGTGTTGTTCTTAACGGCCAGCATTAACGGGGTGTAGCCGTCCTTATTCCGCGGGTTGATATCGGCACCGTTATCCACCAGTAATTCCACTACCGGAAGATGATTGTTATCGACACCATACATCAAAGCATTCCAGTCGTCATTGTCTTTGAGATTGACATTGGCCCCGTTTTGAATTAAGGCCTCAACCACTTTGGTCTGGCCTTTGGCCGAGGCGTGCATCAGGGCGGTCCAGTTGTTGTAGTCACGGGCGTTGACATTAGCACCCTTGGAAATCAATGTTTTTACGGTGCCAACTTGACCGCGGGCAGCGGCAAGGATTAACTCCGAATTGAAATCGGCGCCGTAGGCCAGTGAAATCATGATTGATACTCCCAACGCCGCAAGGAGAAAAAAATCGCGCACACGCGCGCGACGACATCCGTGAAGAGCGCCTCGCCGGAGCCGGTGGTTCTGGGTATTCATAGCTACACCTTCTTTGAGAACAGAGGTTAGATTCCGCATCAAAGGGGTCGGTGACCCCGTTGTTTATCCATTGTCATGATCATTCTCGGCCCCGGATGGCTAAATATTTATAAGCAAATTGCATCTTCGGCAATATTCCACATGATAGGTGGAAAACCCTGCCGTTTGGCGGGTGATTAATCCGCCGCGAAGACCCGGGCTAAAAGGTCTGGCGATTGATGGTCAAAAAGCCTTCGCTGCCGTTAATCCGGATTGAGTCCGCGGCCCGGAGCCGTAAAGACCCTCCGGAATCTTTTTCCCAGTATAAAATCGTGGCGCTGTAAGGAATATTTTTCTCCTCAAGGCCCCGGATCCCTGCCGCGCCGGTAGTTCCGGCGTCATCGGTCACTGTGCCCGATTCCGTCGCCAGGTTGTACCGGTGATCATGACCGTATATCACCAACGGAACCTTACCGATGAGTCCGGTTGCCAGCAACCGGTTATGGACCGCCACGATATCCGGTGATTGTTTCAGGGCGGTCACTTGTTCAGCCAGTTGTTGACCGGACTTGGCCAGCTTCTCCGGGGAACTAACATCGGAGCTGTAACTCCCGGAGGCCGGATCGGCCATCGCCGCAATGGTAAGTCCCTCGAGTTTCAAGGTGCCGGATTGCAGAACCCTTACCCGGCGTAACCGCCGCAACTTCTCGATGATCAGCGGCGAATCGTGATTGCCGGGGATGAACACATAGGGCACCTTGATGGCGCGGAATTGGTCAAGAATTTTGGCCTCAAGCGGGGTGCCGTAATCGGTTAGATCGCCCGTATCCACTATAAAGCGGATCTTAAAATCGTTCACCAGTTGGGAGAGGAACTCAAAAGCCGCCGGATTGTTATGGATATCCGAGACATGGAGTACCGCAAGATCGGTATCGAATTGACCCAGGTTTTGAATCTCGCCGGCCTGTTTGTAAAGGAGCGGCAGGTCCCGGGAGATCTTGCGGAGATTGCTCCCAATTACTTCAATATGATCGATACTCATCGAGACCAGATTCATCATCCAGGGGGCCGAGGCCAGCACCCCGTGATATTGGGGGTGTTCGATGGCATGAGGGTCGTAGGTCCAGACTGTAGTCCCGATTAATAGCAGGATACAGCCGAATGAAACCAGTATCCCCTGCCAGAACCGAAGTGAAACGGGACGAATATGAAATGCCAGCAACATAAGGGCGGCGCCGACGAGCCCGCACCCGATGACCATTGCGAAGAGTTTCAATACTGCTTGGGTCAATTCGCGCCGGATGATTCCGGGCCATTCCTCCTTGGG
>DASVMB010000453.1:0-7236 GCA_036384575.1 Bacillota bacterium | reverse complement strand
CGAGAATTTTGGAACGTCAATTTCGGATCGAGCCGGAATATTCCGATCTGAATCAGGTTACTTTTTTGGTTGCGCCTTGGCAGCCAAAATCGGATTGGGAGGCTCTGTACCATGCGGTTCAGAACCTCAGCCGTCATCCTGTAAACAGTTTACAGGTCACGATGAATCCCCCGGCAGGTGTTCCCAAGTTAATCGTAAAGCCACGGCTTGCCGCGCTTTCTTCCTGTATGGCCGTACCGCTCGATGAGGCGAAAGGTGAAATCTCGGCCGCAGTCGTAGCACCATATCCGCCGGGAATTCCGTTACTGGTTCCGGGTGAAGTTATCGGCCCTAGGGAAATCGATTATATCCATGGGATCCGTAAGGCCGGAGGTAGCGTTCGCGGGCTGACAAATAACGGCGCGATCCTGATTTTTAGGAGAAACAATGAACGATAAAGGTTTTTTTCTAACCCTGGAGGGACCGGACGGATGCGGTAAGTCGACTCAAGCCCGGTTGCTTGGGGAGTATCTGGACGAGGCGGGCTGTCAGGTCCTCTTGACAAGGGAACCGGGGGGAACTCCGCTTGCTGAAGAGATACGGCGAGTAATTTTGACGCCGAGCCGCGAAAGCCTTGATCCGATGACCGAGATTTTGCTATATGTTGCAGCCCGGGCCCAGCATGTCAAAGGGTTGATCCTTCCGGCGTTAGCCTCCGGTAAAGTAGTCATCTGTGAACGCTTTATCGATTCCAGCTTGGCATACCAGGGTTATGGATTGGGTTGGGATTTGGAGCTGATTGAAAATCTTAACCGGATGGCCGTTGGAGATCTGTCTCCGGATCTTACGCTTTTGTTTGATCAAGACACCGAAGAATGCCGCAAAAGGGTACAAGGTCGTGCCCAGAACAAAGGGGCAGACCGGATCGAGGCACGGGACCCGGCATTTCATCAGAAGGTCCGGGAGGGATTTCTTAAGCTGGCGTTTAATAATCCAAGGTTTAAGGTAATATCCGGGGCCGGAAGAGATATTGAGTCCATCCAGCGTGAGTTGCGCTCGGTCCTAAAAACCCGGATACCGAAGCTGGCATGCTTAAATGGGACCGATTCGAATATTCCATAAAAATCCGAAAAGGGGAGGATGCGGGGATGCGTTTAGTCATTGCGATGATCCAGGATCAAGATGTTAATCGGCTTTTGGGAGTATTGATGGATCACGGTTACTCCGCCACTAAACTCGCAAGTACCGGTGGATTTTTACGCCAGGGCAACACAACACTTCTAATTGGTGTCGCCGATGAGAAGGTTCCTGAAGTTACGGAATTAATCAAGGATACCTGTCATTCCCGGAAACAGCTGGTTACGCCGCTTGCTTCGGTTGGCCGGTCAATGAATAATTATATGCCCAATCCAGTGGAGGTTTCGGTTGGCGGGGCCACGATTTTCGTGGTTGATGTGCTTGATTTCGCGAAAGTGTGAAAAATAATGCCAATGGAAGTTAAACCCACCGGGCCTAGTCTTGATCGAACCCAACCGAGCGAAACCGCATCCGGCAGGGCTGGAGGATCCCGTCAGGCTGCTTTCATCAATACACTGAAGGATTCCGAGGCTGATCAGAGGCACCAGGCGTGCGCCAATCTTTTAGAGCAGATTGATGCCCAGAGCTCGATATTGAAGAAATCCGCCACACCCCAGGGAATTAAGCGCTACCGTCAATTAGTGGCGGCTTTCATGAAAGAGGCCCTTGGAGATTCCTATCAGCTCAATCAGGAGTCCCATTGGGATCGAAGTGGCAACCGGAAGACATTTGTTACTGTGAAACGGATCAACCAGGACCTGGAGGAATTGGTGGACTCTGTTGTCAATCAGGAGAAGAAACAGATTGATCGGGTAGCGAAGCTCGATGAGATCCGCGGGTTGCTGTTAGATTTGTATTTATGAGGCTTTCCGGCATTCCAAATGTTTCAGGCCAAATTGTTTCACGGCGAACAATTTTTAACAATCGAGGCGGGCAAGGTTGTTTTCTGATATAATAGGTCATAAAGATGTAATCCAAGCGTTAAAAGGGGCGTTTCGTGAGGGGAAGGTAGGACATGCCTATCTGTTTATCGGCCCTGCGGGTGTAGGCAAGAAGACATTAGCCAGGAAGGTTGCTGCAGAACTGCTCTGTAACGGCCATACCGCCCGGACAGAGACCAATAGCGCGTGTGAATGTCCTTCATGCCGTAGTTTTCGGTTGGCGTCACATCCTGATTTTATTACGGTGAGTCCGGCGGGCAATTCGATCAAGATCGAGCAACTCCGGCTTTTGCAGCGTAACGCCTATCTTAAGCCGCTCCTTAGCAACTGTAAAGTATTCTTCTTTCCCGATGCGGAACAACTAACCGAGGCTGCAGCCAACAGTTTCTTGAAATTACTGGAGGAACCGCCGCGAGGGGTTTATTTTCTCTTTACTGCAGTCCGCGGGGATTGCATTTTACCTACGATCCGTTCACGTTGCCAGGTTTATAACCTCTTCCCGGTGGCAGCCACGGAGATAGGCCCTTGGTTGGAACAACGCGGCGTTCCCCAAGAGGAAGCCGGGCAACGGGCGCTGGCATGTCATGGACTTCCGGCTATGGCATTGGCAGCGGAGGATAGTTCCACCGAAGCGACACAGACTAAGTTTAGCGCGATTTTAAAAAAGGATCTGCTGGAACTGCTAAGTCTCGCCAATGAGCTGGAGAAAGAAGAACGTCAATCGGTTTTGGAGCGGGTCGGAGAGTGGGCCAATCAATCACGTCTCGAATTACTCCGGTTAAGGAGCGATCGGGCGGCATTTAGTTCCGGAGAGCTCCATACCCGAATTTTTGTTCTGGAAAAGTTGGTCAAGGCTTTTGAGATGCTTGAAGGAAACGCCAATCAGCGATTGGTACTCGAGGAACTGTTTTTGGCCTGTAAGATTGCGTCAAACCGTTGCTAAGTTAACCGATTTTTACTGAGGATAGCCTTTACCGATAAAAGTGATTATGACGTGCCGTTAGGGTCTCGGAGCGATGAATGCAAGAGACCCTGCGGCCGATGAAAGGATTTGGAGTTATTATGTACAATGTTGTAGGCATCCGGTTTAAGCAGGCGGGTAAGATCTATTATTTTGATCCCGCCGGTTTTGATTTGAAACCGGGAATGAACGCTATCGTGGAAACCGCCCGGGGGATTGAGTTCGGTCAGGTGATGATCGGTCCCAAAGAAGTTCCGGAGGAGAAAGTCACCTTACCCCTAAAAAAGGTGTTGCATATCGCCACTCCTGAGGATGAAAAGCAATTACACGAAAATGAAGATAAAGAGAAGCGCGCCTTCGGTATATGTCTGCAGAAGATCGAACAGCACCAGCTGGAGATGAAACTGGTGGATGTGGAGTATACCTTCGATCGGAGTAAGATCATTTTCTACTTCACCGCCGACGGCCGGGTGGACTTTCGGGAATTGGTCAAGGACTTGGCGACGGTATTCCGGACCCGCATCGAACTCCGTCAGATCGGAGTCCGGGATGAAGCCAAGATGCTTGGAGGACTCGGTCCGTGTGGCCGGCCGCTGTGTTGCGCCACTTTCTTGGGAGATTTTGAACCGGTTTCGATTAAAATGGCTAAAGAACAGAACCTTTCACTCAATCCGGTTAAAATCTCCGGGATCTGTTCCAGGTTGATGTGCTGCCTAAAGTATGAATCGTCCAGTTATCGCGATGCCAAGGCCGATCTACCGCTGGTGGGGAGTAAAGTTCGGGTAGATGAGCGAGAGGGAAGGATCGTAGGAAATAACCCGCTCAAGGAGTCTCTGGTAGTTGAGTTTGACGACGGTTCCAGAAAGGAACTTCTCTTGGCCGATGTAGAGGAGATAATCTTGGATAATGACACCGGTGAACCGAAAAAACCCAAACCCCAAGTTACAAATGATCCTGCAGCCGATAAATAAGTGTGCGGAGTGAGAAATGACTTGACATGATGAAGATTCTTCCATATAATAATGGATAAATATATCTTGAACGACGATGAAGAGGCTAGTAGAATTTCAGGGCTGAAGAGAGCCGGTGGAGCACGGGAGCGTGCAAAGGTGTGAGCCGGTGCCCGAACTTTCGAAACTCCCCTCCGAGCCGCCGACCTAAAGGCATCTTTCGGGATGCCGAGTAGGTTGGGCCGGGGGACCGTAAGCCGTCAAGCCGCTTGGGTCCTGCCCGTTACAGCGAAAACCGTTCTCTTGGGCCTGCGTGGCTCCTGGTTCGGTTATGAAGGCCGCGGGTTGTAAAGCTCCGGTAAAAATGGGTGGTAACACGAGTCTAACTTAAACCTCGTCCCGATATTTCGGGACGGGGTTTTTTATGTGCGCCCGGCATGGGCGCAAATGAATAAGAAAGAGGAGGTAACTTCGTGAAACAGGTTCAAATCTTCGACACTACGCTCCGGGATGGAGAGCAAGCGGCGGGTATCAATCTGAATGTCCAGGAGAAGCTACAGGTTGCAAGGCAGCTGGCCAGGTTGAATGTGGATGTTATCGAGGCAGGGTTTGCCATCGCCTCACCCGGTGATTTTGCCGGGATTCAGGCGATTGCCCGAGAGCTCAAGGGGGTTACCGTTTGTTCGTTGGCACGGGCTGTTTCCGGGGATATCGATCGGGCCTGGGAGGCTTTACGCGAGGCCGAAGATCCGTTGATCCATACCTTCATCGCAACTTCCGAGATTCATATGCGCTATAAATTGAACAAAACAGATGATCAGGTGCTGGAGATGGCCGTAGCCGCTGTCGAGCACGGAAAAAAACTATGCTCAAAGGTGGAATTTTCGGCCGAGGACGCCACCCGCAGTGATCGTGAGTTTCTGGTCCGGATCTTTGAAGCGGTAATCCGGGCCGGCGCAACAGTGATCAATATACCCGATACGGTGGGTTACACGGTCCCCACCGAGTTCGGGGAGTTACTCCGTTATCTGAAAGAGCGTGTCCGCGGGATTGAAAGAGTACGGCTTTCGGTCCACTGCCACAATGATCTGGGTCTGGCTGTAGCCAACTCGCTGGCAGCGATCGAAAACGGAGTGGATCAGGTTGAGTGTACCATCAACGGTTTGGGAGAACGGGCCGGAAATGCGGCTCTAGAAGAGGTGGTCATGGGTCTAAGAACGCGCGGCGCTTGTTTCCGAGCGGATACTCGTATCCGGACCGAACAGATCGCCCGGACCAGCCAACTGGTATCAACCCTCACCGGTAAGCCGGTTCAGCACAATAAGGCGATTGTCGGGGCCAATGCATTCGCTCATGAGGCCGGGATTCATCAAGACGGAATCTTAAAGAACCGTATGACTTATGAGATTATGACCCCGGAATCGGTTGGTTGGAGCAAAAGCCAGTTGGTTTTGGGGAAACATTCAGGAAGGCACGCAGTGAAGAACCGCCTGGAAGAGTTGGGTTATACTCTATCCGATCCGGAACTGGACCGTACTTATCAGCGCTTCATCGAATTGGCGGATAAAAAGAAAGAAGTGACCGATACCGACCTCGAGGCATTGATCCGGGATGAAAACCGTCTGATGGAGGATCATTACACCCTGGACTATCTGCATGTGAGTACCGGAAATTCCACCATTCCTACTGCCACCATCCGACTCCGGATCAAAGATCAGTTGGTTCAGGAAGCATCTTGCGGTGATGGGCCGATTGACGCCATATATAAGGCAATAGACCGTATCGCCCAGCTTCCGGTGAAGCTGGATGAGTATAGCATTAAGGCCGTCACTTCCGGTCAGGATGCTTTGGGAGAGGTCATGGTCAAGGTGCGTGAAAATGGTCATGCTTATGTAGGACGGGGCTTATCCACCGATATCGTCGAGGCCAGCGCATTAGCATATATCCACGCCCTCAACAAGATCGCCCGGATATGCAATCCCCCATCTTCTGCAACTGAATGATGAATTGACCTGGAATTTTCTCCATATCAGGCCTGCGTTTACCAAGCAGGCTCTTTTTTGCATTCGCTATGTTCTTGAAAATGATTGATCGAATACGGCCACAGGGAATCATTTTTTCGGATCTAAAAATATCGTCTGAAGAGAGACATTTTGTGTATTTGGTGATTTTCGTGGCTAAAAAGTTTCTACCCGTAAGCCTGTTTTATTCACAACGAATCACACCAAAGACACGAAAACGGGAATAGCTTTAATTGCGGCCATTGAGGTATTTTATCTATTATAAGCAAAAGGGATTCCGTAGGGCAACCATTATTGAAAATAAACTTTTGCATTTTTTAGCTTCGCTTGGATTCATAAACCCCCTCCGGTCCGGGGAGATTATCATCAAGCTTAGAGCTTTAATCTGTGAGGGGGATAGAAAATGGATCGAATTCGTGTCGGCGTTATCGGAACGGGATTGGCCTGGGAAAGGCTGCATTATCCTGCGTACCAGGAGCTTTCCGATTACTATCAGATTGCCGCCATATGCGATGTGAATCAGGAACGGGTTGAGGAGTGGGGCCGTAGATTAAATCTGAATTTGACACGCGACATATTCAATGATTGCCAGGCGATGGTTGAGCGTGATGATCTGCAGGTAATCGATATTATGGTTCCGATTGCCAAAAATCATGTGGTGGCGGAGATGGCGGCCCGCGCCGGAAAATCCGTAATTCTCGAAAAACCGATGGGCGCCACCTTGGAACAGGCTTTGGGAACGGAAGAATTGCCGGTGCGGTACGGGGTGGAGATGATGATCGCCGAGAATTATCGCTACAGCGAGGAGTTTAATATTCTTCGCGATTTGGTGCGCCAGGAGAAAGTGGGGAAACCGGTCTTCTTTACCTATCATGTCACCAATTGTTTTCCCTGCTCGATGGTTAAGGATTCTTTCGCGGCCACCGAATGGCGGCAACATCCGGCATACCCGGGTGGGGATCTGTTGGATGCGGCGATTCATCCTCTGGCCGGACTGCGGCATATTTTCGGCGGAATCAAGTTTTTGCAGGCATTCGGCCTGCCGCAAAAGGATGATTTCAGTCCCTACGCGGCGGTTACCGTCAACTTGTCCTCTATGAGCGATTTGATCGGACAGTTTTCTTATTATCCTGCCGGACAGGAACCGCAACGGCCTCTAATCGGGCTCCGGATCTTCGGGACGAAAGGCATGATCTACCTGGAGAGTCCCGAGTGCGGGATGATTAATGTTTTCTACAATGACGGGGGGCATGAGATCATCAATTACCGGCCGATGCGGGGCTATTATAATGAACTGCTGAACTTCC
>DASVMB010000452.1:0-4132 GCA_036384575.1 Bacillota bacterium | reverse complement strand
GTTAAACGAACTCTGTAAATAAACTTTATAAAAAAAAGGCCGACCCTTCTGGGTCGGTTTTTTAATATTGGTTCTCCGGTGCGGGTTTGCACTCTTCGGCCACTGGGTCGTCCGGACGTTGGCTTTTGTCAGAAATTCCGCCACAGCTCCAAATCCAGTGAATAGTCGCGGGATTCGAGGTTGGTTGCGCCCCCCAGAGAGACCGACCAATAAGGAGAAATTTTCAATGTTGAGGTGAGGCCCAAATTGGCGGAGTGGGTATCCCAGAGATTCAGTCCCAGGCTTAGATTGGAAGCCGGCAACCAGTCAATGCCTAAACCGAACTGGTTTTTATACAGACCGATCCGGCTAATATTCCCCGCACCCGTGAAAGCCCATTGCAGGATGGAACTATTGGAACCGCCGATATCCTCAACCCCGATAACCAGAGAATCCCGTTGATTTAGATGAAGATCCATCCGGAGATCTGCCGCGGTAAGCCCTTGATCTTGCGGGTCTTCACCGAATCCGCTCTGGTGGTAACCCAGCCCGATGCTGCTCTGGAGGGAGACTTGGCTCAAGGAATTAACCGATCGGGTGATCTTGTCGGCCGCAGTTCCGGTTTGATCGATGATCTGTTTGATATCGGAAAGGCCACCCTCACCGGAGGTTAACTGGGTAACTGCCTGATTGATGCTCACAGCGGCCCGGTCGATCGATTGCATGGTTTGATGGGCGTCGCCGAACAGTTGATCAATCTCTCCGGTATGGCTGGCGAGATAACTCGATAGTTTCTCAAGATCCGCGGCCACTTGTTCCGCATGAGCCAGGGTCTGTTGGAGATCGGCGGCGGTTTCGCCATCGGCATCTATATCCTTGAGGAAACGGTTGGCTGTAATACTGGCTTGAGTTAATTGAACCGAGGCCAGACTGATATTCTCGATCAATGTATTGATCCGTGGTTCATTGGCTGCGGCGAGACGTTCCACAATGAGCATGGTATTTTCCATCCTCCGGAAAAGGCCGGGGTAGTCAAGCTGTTCGAGTTGGCCGCTGATATGGGAGATATCTTTGGTAATTGTGTCGAGGCGGACCAAAGATTGACGTAATGATTCAATTACTTCCGGGTTTTCGGTAAGACCCCGAATTGAATCGGTGATTTGCTGCAGTGAGGCGATCACTTCATAGGCGGTGTTATAGAATTGATCCATGGCAATGGGATTTTGTCCGGTCAAGCGGTTGCCGCGCATGGGAACGATGGTTTCTCCGACCCGGTAGGGCATGATCTCAATGAACATGTCCCCCACAACCCCGGAGCTGGCGATGACCGCTTTGGCAGCGCGGGGTACTTTAAAATCGGATCGGATTCGCATGACAACCACTACGTTAAAGTCCTCAAAATAAATCCTGGTAACCCGGCCGATATCTACACCCGAGAACTTAACCGGAGCTCCGGGACGTACACCCTCAATCCGGGTAAAGATCGCCTCCACCTCGTGACCACGCTCGAACAGCTGTGAACCGTTGAGCCAGAGAAAGAGAAAGAACATGGCCAACAAGGCTAAAAGGGTAAAGAAACCCACTTTTGTTTCGGGATTATTCCACTGCATCCCTACACCTCCGAGGAGTTTTAACTCTGTTGATTCAAAAAGAATAGCCCTTCATGAATTGAGCAAGCTTAGGATGGCGGTCCCGGTCCAACTCGGAACGGGTGGCGAGCTCCACCAGCCGGCCTTCGCTTAATAAGCCAATCCTGTCGGCAACCTTTAAGGCACTCATGATGTCATGCGGAACGACGATAGAGGTCACTTCCAAGTTACGCTGGAGATCCCGGATTAATTCATTGATAGTATCCGACATGATTGGATCCAGGCCGGTGGTGGGTTCATCGTAAAGTAAGATCGGCGGTTTAAAAGCAATCGCCCTGGCGATTGCGGTTCGTT
Organism: Bacillota bacterium; assembly: GCA_036384575.1. Lineage (GTDB taxonomy): Bacteria > Bacillota > UBA4882 > UBA8346 > UBA8346 > DASVMB01. The sequence continues at coordinate 2,210 of DASVMB010000452.1, read as the reverse complement.
TCTTCATACCGCCGCTCAGATCGGAAGGCATCTTTAGGGCAGTGGCAGGTTCGAGCCCCACAATTTTCAGAGCTTCAAAAACCCGCTCCCTGATCTCGGAGTCACGCAAATTTTTGCGACGTAAACCGAAAGCAACATTATCATAAATCGTCATTGAATCGAACAGAGCGGCGGATTGAAAGACCATCCCCATTTGATAACGCACCGCCTGCCATTCCTGGGGACTTAGATTGAGTGTGTTACGACCGTCCACTTCGATCCAACCGGAGGTGGGTCGAATCAAACCGATGATCAACCGGAGCAGGGTGCTCTTGCCGCAACCGCTTCGTCCCATGATTACAAAGGATTCACCCTTTTCAAACTCAAGATCCAGGCCGTCCAGGATCGTCTGGCCCCCGACCCGATACCCGATATTATATAAGGAGATGATGTTCATTTTTTCACCCGCATGTAAGCCCTCACCTGCCCTCCACCACATTCGCGGAGAAGGGACCACTTACATTCCTGCCAAAAGGGGAGAAGGCTATATTCCTTATAAAAAGTTATAAATTGTACAACAGAATCGAGAGGAAATAGTTCAAAACGAAAATGATGATCGAAGCGGTGACCACCGATTCGGTAGTGGCTTTTCCTACCCCGACCGCGCCATTTTCGGTTCTCAGTCCCCAATAGGTTCCGATTCCCGCGATGACTAGTCCGAAAAAGACAGCTTTAATGATCCCCCCGGCAAAATCCCAGAAAGTTACCCAGGTTAATATCCCGTCGATAAAATCTGTCGGTGCAATATTGGCGTAACTAACCGCCACCGCGATTCCGCCGATGATCCCGATGAAATCGGCGAAGATTACCAGAATCGGGAGCATCAAACCTGCGGCAATGATTCTTGGCGCCACCAGATAATCGATAGGATCGGTGGAGAGAGTTTCCAGCGCCTCAATTTGCTCTGTAACCTTCATCGAACCGATTTCGGCGGCTATTGCCGATCCAACCCGGCCAGCCACGATTACGGCGCTTAAAACCGGCCCGAGTTCCCGGGCGAAGGCCAGGGTCAGGCCTTGCCCCAATTGGGAGGTGAGGCCGAAAGTTGCGAAGATCTTGGCGATCTGCAAAGAAAAGACCATGCCGGTAGATGCCGAGATGATTAGCACCAAGGGCAGGGATCGTACTCCGATGGACTCCATCTGAGTGATGGTATTCTCCCAAAATAGCGTCCGTCTGAAGAGTGAACGGAAACTTTTCAAATAAAGCTGGGCGATCTCACCCATATTGAAGAGAAGGACGAATAACCCCCGTCCCAGCCGGTTTAAAGAACCGGTCCAGGTGGGCTTTTTTGATACAGCCATTGTTAGCCCCTTTTGTCAATCCTTTATTGTAATATATATTGAGACCAGAGCCCATCCTGAACTGTTCCCAAACCGATCTTCGGCATATTGATTTTAAAAATTCACTAAAAAAGGGTTTACTGAAGTCAAAAATGGGTTCAATCAGGGCTTGTCCATTCAATTTTGCGATAGCGGAATGTACAGCCGAGTCCGAAAGGGACGGGAAAAAAGCAGGAGAACGAAGAAGTTTCGGTTAATTTTGGTATCGGCTAATCTGTCAAGAATGTTAATATCGATTCCCGAGCGGTCGTCGAATAAAAAATGGGAAAATCACTCATATTATTATAGTTATTGGGTTTAGGCCGGGCGGAGCGGCCCCGGACGGCGGCATAGTGATACCGCCGGACCGGGAGAGCCGGGGGCAAGAACAGAGTGACCCCATAGCGGCGTGAGTTTGAGGCCGGATTAGTCATTCCACGCCGAGGCGGATCGGACGATTTATGCTTGGGGCTTATTACGGCGCCAGATTAAGATGACGGTCTTTCCCTTTTTTTTTAAATAGGGGTTTAAAAGTTTCGCCAAGATCTTATACATAAAGAGATCCTCCTTTCCGGGCAATCAGTCGCTTCATTATATGAACCCGGCGGGAAACGGGTGCCGAAAGCATAACCGAAATTACAGGCAACAGGGAAGGCAATAGGCATGAGGCGTGAGTAGCGCACCCCGTGGGGCGCGGGGGTGAGTTGCTAATAAGCAGCAGGGGCAGGGGAATTGCACGCGCTTACATCTTGAATCATGAAAGAACATCCGCACATCCTTGCATCTTTGAACAGCTCTCAACGAATAACCAACGAAGAATCAACAAAAATTCCTAAAAAAGCAATACCC
>DASVMB010000451.1:0-7547 GCA_036384575.1 Bacillota bacterium | reverse complement strand
CCGGGCCGCCATGAACTGACCCACGGTGAAATCAATTACCCGGAGGTATTACGGGCGATCGCTCGAACCGGATATCAAGGATATATGGGGCTTGAGTATTATCCCCTGGAGGATCCGGCCCGGGGAATGCGGGAGATTCTCTCCTGGCTCTGACAGTCCCGGAACTCAGTCGTTCTCCAGAAGTTCCAGAATGACCTTGAGGTCCCGGGTCGCATCGATATAGGCGTAGCGGCCGCCTTGGTATTCACCCTTTTGGATCAGGGGCAACCCGTTTTCGGCCAAAATGGCGGTTTTCTCGGACATCCCCTGGATGACCAGGGCCAGATGGTGCATGCCCTCTCCGTGTTCATCGAGATACTGCCGCCAGGTGCTGGGTTCATGATCCGGCTCTATCAGCTCCAATTGCAGATTGGAACCGATATTGAAGAATGCCAGCTTGGCCTGGGCTTTACTGGGGGTTCCCTGATACTCGGTACGGGCTTTCTCGTATACATCGGTCTCAATGATATTGGGCAAGTCCACTCCCAAAAAATCGGCATACTTTTGGGCGGTTTTTTGAATATCATGGACCAAGATGCCCACCTGAGTCACGGTCCGGGTGCTTAGCAAGCTACGATTCATAACAAACCACCTCACATTGATATTTGTGACGACGTTCCCCTACTACCGTCGTGGTTCTCATCCCTTAGGCTGTTTCAAGGTGTCTCGCGCCTCCCCCTCTACAGCATGGTTCCCTCCCCCATCTCGAATGGACTTCAAATGAATAGATGCTAAATGGGGGAGGGCCGACCCGGACGTCGACCGAGGGGTGTCGCGCGCCCAACGGGCGCGCGGGGTCCCCTAGACGATGTCGTACAGGCTTCTGATACATAATTCGCCTTTTAGCTCCGCAAGAGATAGTGCTGCGGAAAGACTCTCCTTGAGAATTGCCACTTCCTTAACCTCGCTTCCGGAGAGATCAAAGTAATTATCGCTGAATTGGCAGTCCGCTTTTGCCAAATCCAATGCGACGCATCTGGCGAAAGCCCGGGAAGTCAGGGAGACGATGTAGCGATCCTCCAGTTCGTTTAGGGTATATTCGATCCGGGGATCCAAAAACTCAAAATGTTTCTCCGGGGCAAAGAGTACGCTCCCCAAACTCAACGTTTGACCCGCTTCAATCAAGCTGTATTCGAGATAAGTATCACGACGTTCAAAGCCCGGTTCACCGTTAAACTGCAGCTCCTGACAGAGGGCTGCCGTAAGCGGAGCCGCTTGAGCCGGGATCCTGCCCTCCCGGATGATCCGGGAATCGCTCTTCCGCAACCTCCAGAGAATCTCTCCTATAAACGGCGTGGCCCGGTCGTTGCTGAGATAGAGCCCAACTTGGGTATCGGTTTCACAGGCGGATAGCAGCACCGGTGCGAAGAACCGTTTGGCGAAGTAGTGTAGCGCCTTCCAACGGCCGAAATAATCGATGCTCGCCCAGGAAGCCACCGGCCAGCAATCGTTGAGCTGCCAGTAGATCGCCCCCATGCATCGGCCACGATTACGCCGCCAATGTTCCACCCCGCATTGAATCGCTTCGGCCTGCAACACCTGGGAGGCGTAGAGCAGGGCTTCGAAATCCTTGGGATACTTCAGGTTCTGAGAGAGATAATATAAAATCTTGCCGTTGGCGGAGGCGTTCTTTTGGTGCCGCTCCATCACATAGGAAAAGATATTGCGATCTTCAGGAATGGTAAAAACGGCCACGGTTTTCGGGCCGGGGAAGGCTTGAAAACCGAACTCCGAAACAAATCGAAAGTAATGGTTCCGGTAATCGGTGAACGGCTTTAAACCATGCCAGACATCCCAATAATGAACATCACCGATCTTTTCACTGTTGGGATTCTCGAACCCCCCTCCCGAGGACGGCGAAGAAGGCCAGTAAAAAGTATTCGGATCATACTGGTTCACCAAGTCCGGAAGGAGAATCTCAAATTGCTTGATATAGTCGGTTTGGAGTCTGGGCGTTTTCGTGAAATTCCAAGAGGCCCAGCCCTCTTCCATCTCGTTATTGCCGCACCATAGTCCCAGGCAGGGGTGGTGCCGAATCCGCCGGATATTGTCAATCGCCTCTTGTCTGACATTGGCCGCAAACTCCTCGGTCAATACATAGCTGGCGCAGGCATACATGAAGTCCTGCCAGACGATGAGGCCATAACGGTCGCAGAGATCGTAAAAGTAATCGGGCGGGTAAAGTCCGCCTCCCCAAACCCGCAAACAATTGAAATGCGCGTCCACACAATCCCGGATCAGCCGTTCGGTCCGCTCCGGGTTGCAGCGGGGGAGCAGATTATCCTCGGGAATATAATCCGCACCCATCGTGAAGATCGAAAGGCCGTTCACCTCAAACTGGAAGGATTCTCCCCACTCGTCCTTCTCCTGTTTAATTGTCAAACGCCGTAGCCCGATCCGGAACTCATTCCGGTCAAGCAAGGTGTTATCCTGTGTCAATAAAACCTCCACCCGGTAGAGCGGATGCTCACCATAACCGTTGGGCCACCATAGGTCGGGTTGGTCGATATCAAATCTCAGGTTCTTCTGTGGTTCAAGGCCGGTAATGCTTTGGGTAAGCACCGGACCTTGCGGCGGATCAATCTTTACCGTAACCGTCAGATGTTGAAACCCGGTGACCGCGTCACCCGCTCCCCAGGTGGGATGTTCGTCCTGCTTTTGCCGGATATATGGCAGCGGTGAAAGAAATGTAATATGGATGATATTCGTTCCCGGATGGAGCAGGGATTTGATTTCCCACTCGTAGCTCCGGTGCATATTATCGGTTTTAGCCAATGGAAAACCGTTAATATCAATCCCCGCCAGGGTGTCCAAACCTTCGCAACTTAAAAACACTCGCTCACACTGGAGAATTTGGGGGTCGGGAGTGAATTCCCGTTGATATTCGTAATCATGCTCCGCAATCTCAAGCGCCTTTTCCTCATTGGCGCGGTAAAAAGGATCCTCGATTTTTCCGGCGTTCAGGAGATCATGAAACACCGAACCCGGAACCGTTACGTCACTCCAATCGGAATCGAGCGTCCGTTTCATTTTCCAAGCGCCGTTCAGGTCGAATTGATACATCGGCAGCCCTCCAAATTCCTTCAACAACCGTGGCAGATATAGTTTGTTCCAACCGGATCAATCGTTCCTCCGGATGGACATACGATATTTCTTCAAAAGGCCGTTTTTTCCTGTCGGTATTGGGATTTTTTTATGCCAAGAACTTAGGTAAAAAACACAGCTGCTCCCAAACGCCAAAACTTAAAAAACGCGTATAATTAACAGTTCCCTTCGCCATAATCATACTGTCCATCGGCCAAACCACAAGGAGCATCCAAAACACCTTGGGAATCATTATCCATACGCTTTACAAAAGTTACCGCAACGGTACTGAAATCACCGAAGTACTTAATAACGTCTCACTCTCGGTAGCTGACGGTGAATTCGCGGCAATCGTCGGGCCGTCCGGCTCAGGGAAATCAACCCTGATGAACATCATCGGTTGTCTGGACCGTTTCAACTACGGTTCCTACCGCTTGAACGGCTTGGATATTGGCGGCTTATCCCAAAACCAGCTGGCGGAGATTAGAAATCGCCACATCGGCTTTATCTTTCAATTTTTTAACCTGCTCCCTCAGTACACTGCTTTGGAGAACGTGGAGTTGCCCCTGTTTTACGGCGATATTTCTCCTAAAATCGCCCGTGAAAAAGCGATCTCAGCCCTGACAATGCTGGGCCTCAAAAACCGGATGCATTACCGGCCCAATCAGCTCTCCGGAGGCCAAAAACAACGGGTAGCCATAGCCCGCGCCATCATCAATTCCCCCAGTATTATCCTGGCGGATGAACCTACCGGAAGCCTGGATACCCGGACAGGCCGGGAAGTGATGGATATCTTAAAAGATCTCAACAACCAAAAAAAGACGGTGATTATGGTGACCCATGATCCAAATCTGGCCGGGCTTGCCGACAGGATTATCCAGATCCGCGACGGAATCATCGTAGACGGAAGCGTCTCATGAGGACCCGTGAAAACCTGCGTAACAGCTTCAAGAGCTTGTCGCACAACCCGCTACGGACCTTTCTGACCATGCTCGGGGTAATCATTGGAGTCCTATCCGTGATTATACTGACTTCCATCGGTGAAGGCGTAAAAGATCAGGTCACCGCGGAAGTTGAGGCTCTGGGAGCCAATTTATTATATATTATTCCAGGCCGAATCTCATTCACTCCCGGGCCTCGCCAAAGTAAGCTGGGGATATCCGTCAATCCGTTCGGATCCGGCCGGAGCAGTCTGACGTATGATGATGTATTGGCCTTGAAAAAACAAAAACAGATCGCTGCAGTTACTGGGATTTATAATGGAATCGACCGTCTGGATATCTTGAATTTGATGGTGGCCACCACCGGTGTCGATGAGGACATGGCGAAGATCCGGGGGCTAAATCTGAAATACGGACGGTTTTTTACCGCCCAAGAACGGAAATCCCGGGCCAGGGTATCAGTCATCGGTGATCAAGCCAACCGCGAGATCTTCTCCGGCCGGAACTCAATCGGCCAAAGCTTTAAATTGAATGGAAAAGACTACCGGGTAATCGGAGTATTGCAGTATAAAAAGCCGGAAAATTTCGGCCCCGGTAGTGAAGATTTGAATATAAAAATCTACCTTCCGATCACCGAAATCATTTCCCGAAACAGCCTCCCCCGCCTGCAACAGATCATCGTAAAAGCCCGAACAACCGGACAAGTCCGGCCGGTTGAAACAATCATCCGCCGCATTCTTAAAAATCGCCATCAAACCGAGGACTTTTCGGTGTTCAAACAACAAGACATGCTGAACGCGATCAACAATATTCTATCCATTCTTACCGCAGCACTGGGAGGGATCGCTGCCATATCCCTGGTAGTGGGGGGAATCGGGATTATGAATATCATGCTGGTTTCCGTGGCGGAACGTACTAGGGAAATTGGGGTCCGGAAGGCAATTGGCGCCAAATATCGCGATATTTTAGTTCAATTTCTGATTGAAGCGGTTACTCTCAGTTTACTCGGTGGATTACTGGGACTGGCTCTCGGTGTGGCGGGATCCCGGATGATTCCGTTATTGATTCCGACAATCCATACCGCGGTTTCTCCGCTGGCAGTGGCGATATCTTTGCTCTTTGCAGTACTGGTGGGGGTATTTTTCGGAGTTTATCCGGCAGCCCTTGCCGCCAAACTCGATCCGATCGAGGCATTGCGGAGTGAATGAAGGGAGTAGGCCGGGGCGTATTAAAAATAAAGAGGGCTTGCGCCCTCTTTGCTCTGACCTTTTTTCGCAGTCTTTAAAATTGGTACCCGATTCCGATCCGAAAACCACTATCCTGAGGGTAAATATCCGAATTGAACAGCCGGATCTGATAGAAACTGGCTGTCGCAGCCAGACCATGCTTCTCCAGGGGGAAATAAACCAAACTCTCCTGAAGGTTCAAGCCGTATATAATCCGTGAGTAATCCGGCAGGGATTCAACTCCAAATGGCATACCCCATTCCACCAGAATGGCGAATCCCGAGTCTCCCAAGCGCCGCATCACTCCGGAACGGCTTTCCAGGTTATAAACCATTCCGCTGTTGGTACCGTTCTTGGCGGAAAAAATTTCAGTGGCGGAGTTGTCCACCCAGGCCCAATCCTTTTGATTGACGTCCTGATCATAGCGGAGCAAGCCCCCGCCGTTACCTCCGGGAACGGAGATCGATTCCAGAAGATAGATTCGGTGACGCTCCGGCATAGTCAGGGAGAGGGTCGCATCCGACGGGGTAGTCTGGGCGACGACTGTTTGGTAATCCTGCCATTCCGGGGCAACCGATTCCCAGCTGGTGGCGGCGAAACCGGTGAGGCATTTTCCAATCACCGAACGAAGCATCCGTTCATATTGATCTAATCCGGATTCCGCTTGCTCCAGGTATGCTTCGGTCTGATAAACCTTCCCCAGCTTCCCGTCCTGAACCCGATAAAAAGCGATCTGTGCTTCAACCTTGATATAGCGGTTTAATCCGCTCCAAGAACTAAAGCGCAACAGATTAACCTTCATCACGACCGGTATTTTATCCGTCGTCTTCTTAAAACTGATATCGGCAAGAGCCTGTAGGTCGGTGCGAAGATCCCCCTCCAGAATCAGTGGTTCCTGGTAATGGGACCAGATTTGAATCTCCCCCAGATCGCTCCGGTCGCTGCGGCCGTCGATCACACCCTGGATGTAAAACCGGCTATCGGTGATAGGAAACGGGCGGAGTTTAAGCGCAATCTTATGACTGGCGGCAGCGTAGAGCGGCCCGACAAATAAGGAGACCAGCAAAACTACGACCAACCAGGCCCAGGCTTTCGTTTTCATTCCGTATCCTCCTGAAGTATTCTGTGCACACGCGTGTCAGAAATAATCTTCTGCAAATTACAAAGCTCGAGTAATCTATTCAATCCCGCAAAAGAGTTTCCTGCGCCGGAGATGAAAGTTCACCAAATTGGAACCTATTATACCTTATCATAACCCTCTCCCTGTTCAGCCCAAACGGGCTAATGCATGAGGAGACCCTGTATCTTGCGGGATCTGCCGGATTTTAAAGGAAATTACCCCCAAAATTTTACACAACCTTGAATTAAATTCTGTTATAATTAAAAGTTGGTGAAATTGTGTGTAATATAGGGGGTATGGTCTATGAGAGTTATTCCGATCGAAGAGTTGGAACCGGGAATGATTCTGGCTAAACCGATACTCAGGGAAAGAGACGGAGCAATCCTTTTACAGGACAGGATCGAATTAAAACCCTCCTATATCGAAAGAATAAAGTCTCTCAATTATACATCCGTCTGTATTCTTGATCCGGAAACTCCCGAAGAGATCGAGACCTTGACGCCAATTCGCGAGGAGACCCGGTTCAAGGCGACCGCCTTGCTAAGAACCACCTTTTCACAGTTCAAAGAGAACGACCGGATGGATACGGCGAAGTTGACCGCGCTGGTTCACGAGATCATCGACCAAATCCTGTCCGATCCCCGAACAGTCTATAATCTTTCCCAAATCCGCGCCTTCGACAATTATACCTTCACCCATTCGGTGGATGTGGCGGTTCTCTCCGTACTCATCGGGACAACCATCGCCCTCAACCGGAACGATTTGGAGATTCTGGGCATCGGGGCAATGCTTCATGATATCGGAAAGGTCTTCACCGATCTCAGGATACTCAATAAACCCTCCCAGCTAAATCCCGAGGAATATGAGCTCATCAAGCTGCATACCCGGATGGGGTATGAATCGCTGCGCACTCGGACCAATATCAGTTTTCTAGTACCCCACATGACACTCCAGCACCACGAAAGAGAAGACGGTTCCGGTTATCCCCGGGGCCTTGTCGGAACGCGGATTCACCGTTTCGCCAAGATCATCGCAGTCGCCGACGTCTTTGATGCCATGACCTCTTACCGTCTTTATCAGGAACCGGTACCCTCCCAAATCGCCATCCAGGAGATTTGCGAAAAATCCGGGACGAAA
>DASVMB010000450.1:0-6440 GCA_036384575.1 Bacillota bacterium | reverse complement strand
CAAAGAAATTTTCTAGGCGATGAAGCGCTGGTAATCCCGGCACTCGTCATCATGAGTCTCTGGTTTTGCGGAGGGACCATCGTGGTTTTTTTAGCCTCCTTGCAGGATGTTCCGGTAGAGCTACGTGAAGCCGTCGCCATTGACGGCGGCAATAAATGGCACGAGTTCATCCATGTTACCTTACCGTGCATCTCTCCGGTCATCTTTTTTCAGTTTATCATCGGTCTGGTCGGCGCGGTTCAAATTTTTACCCAGGTCGTGGTGATGACCAACGGCGGTCCTAACAATGTAACGCGTTTTTTAAACTTCCTAATCTTTGAAGATGCTTTCCGCCATTTCCGAATGGGGTATGCATCAGCCGAGGCCTTTACCGCTTTCGTGATCGTTTTGATCTTAACCGCCCTCATCTTTAAATCATCGAATTTCTGGGTTCATTATCAAGGGGGTGACAAATAATGACGGGCAGGAATCAAAGGGCCAACCTGTTCCTGATTGTCTTAACCTTTGTTTTGGCGGCCGTTTTTATGATCCCCCTGTACTGGATGGTCCGCAGTTCGTTTATGAATCTCAAGGAACTTTACCAAATGGATCCGATGCTGCTATTCCCGCCGAAGCTGAGACTGGATAATTATTTGCGGGTTTTTATGGATTCCAATATCAATCTATTGCAGGAATTGAAGAATTCGCTTGTGATAGCGATCGCTGTGGTATTCGGCACGGTCATCACCAGTAGTCTAGCGGCTTTCGGTTTTGCCCGCCTAAGGTTTCCCTTGCGAAATCTCTGGTTTGCCCTGGTAATCAGTTCGATGTTGCTCCCATCGGCGGTTACCCTCATTCCCACTTTTTTGATGTGGAACGCTTTAGGCCAGATCGGCAGTTTTTATCCGTTAATCGTTCCCGCATGGCTGGGGGGAGGGGCCTATTTCATCTTTTTGTTACGCCAATTTTTCCTGACCATTCCCAGGGACTTGGATGAGGCGGCGATTATTGACGGCGCCAACTATTTTACCGTATACTACCGGGTCATGCTTCCGCTCATCAAACCGGCTTTGGTAGTGGTGGCGCTTTTTAGTTTTATCGGGGCTTGGAATGAATTCTTTTATGCCTATATCTATTTGTCGGCCGAGGAGAGCTATACACTCATGCTTGGGCTGCAAACTTTGCGCGGCGTTCAACTGGCCGATTTTACCGGGGTGATGGCCATGGCTACTTTGGTAACCATACCGACATTTATTTTCTTCCTCATCGGGAACAGATATTTTGTGGAGGGGATTACCCTGACGGGTATCAAAGGTTGATTTAATTTGCAAGATTAAGGAGAACCAATCATGAAGGACGCAACGACATTCTTGCCGTGGAAACGGCTCAGATCTTTGCCGCTGAAACAGGTCAAGATTGAGGACGTTTTTTGGGCTGGACATCAACGCCTTATACGGGAGGTGGTTATCCCCTACCAGTGGGATGCATTAAACGACCGGATTCCCGATGCCGCCCCCAGCCATTGCATCCGTAATTTCCGGATCGCGGCTGGACTCGAGCGGGGTGAATTCCAGGGAGTGATCTTCCAGGACAGTGATTTGGCAAAATGGCTGGAGGCGGTGGCCTACAACCTGGAAACTCATCCGGACTGCGGATTGGAACAGACAGCCGATGAAGTCACCGTGCTTATTGAAAGGGCCCAGCAACCGGATGGATACTTGAATACTTATTACACTTTAAAAGAACCGGGAAAACGCTGGACTAACTTTCGTGAAGGCCACGAGCTCTATTGCGCCGGGCATTTGATCGAGGCGGCAGTCGCATATTACAATGCTACCGGGAAAAGAAGATTGCTTGACGTGGTGTGCCGGTTCGCGGATCATATTGATACAGTGATCGGGACTAAACCCGGGAAGCTAAAGGCCTATCCCGGTCACCAAGAGATTGAGCTGGCATTGGTGAAGTTATTCCGCGTGACGGGCAATGTCAGATATCTTGATTTGGGTAAATACTTCATTGATGAACGCGGCCGGGAACCATATTACTTTGATATCGAGACCGGCAAACGAGGCAATACCTTTTATTTTCCCGAGTTTGAAAAGTTCGATCGCACATATGCCCAAACCCACCTGCCGGTCCGGCAGCAGTCAACGGCGGAAGGACATGCGGTACGGGCGGTCTATATGTACTCGGCCATGGCGGATCTTGCCGTTGAAGCTGGTGATCAACAGCTTTTTGAGGCTTGCCGCAAGATTTGGGAAAACATCGTCACCAGAAGAATGTATATCACCGGTGGTATTGGTGCGGCGGCATTCGGAGAGGCCTTTACTTTCGATTATGATCTTCCCAATGATACCATGTACACCGAAACCTGCGCCTCGGTTGGATTATTCTTTTTTGCCCAGCGGATGCTCCAGTTGGAGCTCAATCATTGTTATGCGGATGTTATGGAGAAGACGCTTTATAATACGATATTGGCCGGCATGGCGCTTGACGGCAAACATTTTTTCTATGTAAACCCCCTCGAGGTATGGCCGGAAGCCTGTGAAAAAAATCCAGCCAAAAACCATGTGAAAGTCTCCCGGCAAAAATGGTTCGGTGTTGCCTGCTGCCCGCCGAATATCGCCAGATTATTGAGCTCGTTGGGCCGTTACATTTACAGTCAAGCCGAAGATGAAATTTTTATTCACTTATATATCGGCAACCGGGCTGCTTTTGAGATCCGGGGTGAAAAAATACAGCTGATCCAGGAAACAAATTACCCTTGGGATGGCCGGGTACGATTATCGGTAACGACTGCCGGGCCTTGTGAGATGGCGCTGACTTTTCGGATTCCCGGTTGGTGCCGGCAGGCAACCCTGAGAGTGAACGGTATGGAGATCGATGATGCCACCCCGAAGTCCGGCGGCTATATTACGCTCCGCAGAACCTGGAATCCGGGGGACTATATCGAACTTGAGTTTTCAATGCCGGTGGTGCTGATGAGATCTGATCCCAATGTCCGGGCCGATATCGGCAAACTCGCCATCCAGCGCGGACCGATGGTGTATTGTCTGGAAGAGGCGGATAACGGGAAAGATCTTCACAGAATATCGATTCGACCGGATGAAGTGTTTGCGGCGGAATTCGATCCCGATCTGCTGGGAGGTGTGGTTGTGATCAGCGGTGAAGCGGAACGTGTCGCCGATTCAACCTGGGGTTGTGAGCTGTATCGGATTGCGGATAAAGACCGAAGGGATAAAGTAATGATAAAGGCAATTCCATATTGTTTCTGGAATAATCGCGAGCCCGGCGAGATGCTGGTATGGATCCGGGAGGGATAAGGCCGGATTTTGCTCTGAGACCAGAGGTGAGTTTAGGTCCTATCAATATTTTTTCATTATCTACTGGTGCCAGCATTGGGTATCATGCGCCGTCTCCGATAACTCCGATCTATTTCGGCGATGAGTGTGCCTCCGAGATAAAAACCGATTTTTCCTTCCTACATGATGAAAGCTGAAGAATTGGGTTTCAGAAAAGTGATGAAAATATACGAGCCCTCGCGTGTACAAACACGTGCAGTATCAACCCCAGGGGCAAAGTTATTTTCACCTGATTATCCTGCCTAAGTATCATGATTCCAATCAATCCTATTTCGCGCCATATTTGTACCAAATTGCATTTCAAGGCATTTTCGCCTGCAGGATGCAACTTCGGGTTACGAAACATTCGAAACATTTTCGACCTTACCGTACCCGGATTCATTATCCCACAGTGGAGTTCGGGTTAGGGCGGCGCGTTTTTTCTCTGCGGATTGCACAGTCGGGAAGTTGCTTGCGGTCTGAAGGGAGGTGGAAATGGAAGAACAGATCGGAATTTTTAGAGTCGGTGGAAATGATCAATGAAAAAAAGGAGGTAAGTACATGAAGAGCATTCAAAGATCCAAAAAGCTTAAGTCGGTTATTCTCGGCGGTGCCATATTCCTGTTAGCCGGCACCCAGGTTTTATTTGCCTACACGATGCAGTATAATTTTACCTCACCCCGGGATCCGGGTTGGCCGACCTTCTCGGGTGCGGCGGCCCCCGCCGAACCGGTTGCTTATATTGTTAACGGCATGATGCAGACAATTTATGATGCGGAAAAGAACGGCACATCATTCTGGATCGACCGGATGCTGAATCAAACAGGCAATAACCCCGATACTAATGATCTCTTCAGCAGAGGCCGGATGTTGTTACTGGCAGGACATAATCCGTCCGTCATAGGCTTTGCCGGTGAAGCCCGTTATGGAGACAGGGTGAATGACCCCGGAAAGAATATTTATACGGTTGCCCTGTCGCCCGGAACCTTTACCGAGAATGTGACGCTCAGGAATAATTGCCCGAGTTATTTTGCCACCGAATTCAACAGCGGCAACATCAACGTCAAAGAAACCAAATTCATTACCGATAACAATGTGGCTGTTACATTGCTTACATTCAAGAATAACGGATCGGGCACACAAAGTATCACGATAACCGCCAATTCGCCCTATGCCGCTACGGCAAGCGGTTCCGAGTTGGTGGGTAATGTCGCGGCACCGCTTTTATGGACGGGTTTTAACGCCAATTACATACCCGGTGTTACCAACTGTTACGTCCGGATGAGTGGCGACAGTATGACGGTGAACGGCGGTAATCTGGTAAGGACCATTTCAATTGCAGCCGGACAGACAATTCAGACCAAGGTGCTGCTGGGGTGGACCACGTCGGAGTTGCCGGAATCCACTACGGAATATAATACCTTCAAAAGTTATGCCAACGATACCGCCTTTGCCAAACAGGTACAGACCTATAACAAGTGGTGGGCGGATAATATTCCATATTTCGACGTGCCTGATTCATATATCAAGAAGGTGCTCTACTACCGGTGGTGGATCAACCGCTTCGATTCAATCGACGGCAATATCCCCGGAAATGACTGGCAGTTCCCGGCGCCGGTAGAAGGCGCGCTTGGTTATGCCAACCAGATTACGGTGAGTATGCCGTGGATCATGGATGATATTAAGTACTTGCGGAATCCGCTCTATCCTTATGGCACCTTCCTTACCGCAGGTGAAGAAACGGAAGTTGGGGCATACCGGGATAACCCCGCCCGGGGTTGGATGTGGAACAAGGTGATGATGCAGTATATTTCCAAAGCTGGCTGGGAAGGGTACAAGGTTCACGGCGGTCCGCTCACCATGCTTAAGAACTTTGCCAGGTATGCTGAGAATGATATCAACGGGCAGCTTTCTTACTATGACCAGAACAATAACAAGCTCTTAGCGTACTCGGACAGTACCTTAACAGGTAACGACGGCTGCTTACCGTCGATGCAATATTATAGTACCAATGGCTATGAACGAAACAGCGAACGGATCGATGCGTCGGCATACCATTACGGCAATACGGTTGCTGCAGCGCAAATGTACAGCTACTTGGGTAATTCCGCGAAAGCATCCGCCATGAATACGCTGGCCAGTACGATCCAGACCAATTTCATGAATACATTTTGGGATGAAGGAACCCGCCAGTTCCTGCATTATGATACAGCCTCCGGCGCCAGGGAATATTGGAAAGACAACAACTTTAACGGCTATTGGATGGGCATCATCCCGACCACTGATCCGAAGTACCGGGAAATGTTCAACCTCTTCAACAACAATGGGGATTACTTCACTTTCCCGTTTTTTACCGGCGACTACAAAGATATCGACGCCAGGTATAATAAGTTGAAAGCAACCGGTCAGTTTAATACCTGGTATGCCAATACGTTCGGGTATTGCAATGGAGGAGTCAACCTTTCGATACTGGCGGCCGCGGTCAAGAAATACCCGAACTCCTATGTAACCGCCGATACCTTTAAGAAAACGCTCTACTGGGATGCCTGGCTCCATTGCATTCAGGACGGCAACGCCAATTATCTTGATGCCAATGAGTTCTATTGGCTGGAAAATACCAACAATGATACGAAAGTAACTTCTACCATGCAACAGACCGGGAGAATCGTCAGGTCCTGGATTCACCATAATCAGCTTGCCAAGATGAATTCGAATGTTATTGAAGATGTGATGGGCTTTACCCCGCGTGAAGACAACAAAATCGAGCTCTGGCCGATCGATATCGGCTGGGATCATTTTACCGTCAACAGCCTGAGGTACCATGGCAGCGACCTGACCATCATCTGGGATAAGCCGGGTGATGGCAAGGTTTATTACGGTAATGTTCCCGAGGGTTATTCGCTATATATCAATGGTGCCCGGATGTTTACAATCAATGGGTTGAGTCATGCGATTTGGGACTCGCAGACCGGTAGCGTAACCTTACCCGAAGGCGGAGCCGGCGTTTCCTATAATGTCGCCAACACGGCGTTTAAAGAAGCAAAGGCGGTAACCTATGGCGACAGCAGACTGCTTGACATCTTCCAGAAGGCAGGAAGGGATATCTCCGGAACCACCGAA
>DASVMB010000449.1:0-4211 GCA_036384575.1 Bacillota bacterium | reverse complement strand
TTGTACCAAAAATTGACTGGCAAGGATATCCTCCAGTGAATTGGAGCTGGCAGCGGTGACGGTGATGCCGCAGTTATTTTTGGTGGCGTAATCAATTGCCCGTTCCACCCCAAAACGGGCAGGTTCAAGTCCTTTTTTCTCCGGGGTTCGTGTGACTGTGGCGGTCAAAACGGCAGGAGCACCGTTATTATATGCAGCGTCAAATGCCACTCCTCCGGTATCGGATACACATAATACCACCATTCCCCGGAAATCAGCGCATTTACCGATCTCCGAGCCGATATTGGGAACGATCATTCCCACTTCAGCCCCGGAACGGGCCACTCCCATCAGCGCCGCCTCAGCCCGCTTTTTACGCTCCTCCGGGTCGCCATAACGGGGTTCGGCCACCACAATCAATTTTGTCTTGTATTTTAGGGCGGTCTTTCCAGCCAGATAACCGATGCGATCGGGGTTTAGCGTAACCGGGGCTTTGCACCCGCTGGGCGAGGCGCCGTAAATGGCGATGGCTCCTGCTTCCAATGCCACCTCGGCACTGGTCGACATGTCGATGATATCCACCACTACGACCAAATCACCACGTCGGGCGCCTTCCACCGCCCCGGAGGCATTAAAGGTTAAATGCACTGTTTTCAAACCATTTCACCTATTTTCTTCTTTCATGGCCACCGCGGTGTAGACGGCCAAACCGGCGGAGGCGTGTCTCCCGATATATATTATGAGAAAGATGCCTGACTATGCGCGCATCCGCGCCTCATCATCGTAAGATTTCATGCCTCGATCCCCTACCATAGTTTGCGTAGCTCCATCAAGGATAAGGCAACGATAGTTTTTCCGTCGATCAGATCCGGTTTGGTAACTATTTCCAATAATTCCTGTCGGGTCATGATCACCCGTTCCAGAAATTCGTCGGGATCTGTCTGCCCCGGACAAGGCTTGAGCCCAGTCGCATAAAAAAGGTGTATGATTTCATCAGTAAAGCCGGGGGTAGTCCAGATAGATGTCAGAGGAATGATGGTATCCGGTTGATATCCAATCTCTTCCGCTAATTCCCGCCGGACACATTCCTCGGGTTCCTCCCCGGATTCCAATTTCCCTGCCGGAATCTCGAGCAAAGCTCGACCGGTCGGATATCGGAACTGCCGTACTAAAATCACAGTACCGTCATCCAGGACCGGAACAGCCGCGATGGCACCGGGATGATGCAAATACTCCCGTGAAGTGGTGCATCCGTTGGGCAATACCACCGTATCCCGGTGGAATTCCAAAAAGTTACCTTTATAAACGACTGACTTGGTCTGCGGTACTTCAATCAATGATTTATTCAACTGATTCACCCCATAATCTTGACTAAAGACGGCAAATCTCCATCATGGGCTTGAGCCGCTAAAAACCCTGCAGCCACAGAGGTTTGAAAAAAAGCCGTATCCTGATGGATATCTCGCCCCATAGTTTTAACTTTAATCCCGTATGCAGTGAACAACTCCTCCGCGGACAGGTCGTTCACCCAGTACCAGTCATCCCTGTTGAGCAAACCGGAATTACGCAATTGCTCCAGAATATGTTGCTGCAGATCGGGAGGGATTAATCGTGATAATGCCAATTTCGCCGGATTACTTGCCAGTTGCAGAACTGTCCGGGTGTGATGACTCAACCCGTAATGGCGCAAACGGGGATCGGCCTGACTAATCCGGGGTACAGCCAGCGCGGTTCCGCCGAGTCTGACAGTGAGATCGATTACCCAGGAACTCTCCACTCCGCTGAAACCCAGTGGAGTACCGGTACCAACGATTCCGGGACCCAAAGCTACAATGATCAGATCGGCTTTTCCCACCGTTTTGGCAGTAATCAGTGCCGATGGAATACTGACCGATTCCAGATCGCCACCGAAGGCATGTCCGGCAGTGATTGTCAGGTCCAGTAAGGCCTTCTCTTTCAAATCTCGGACCAAATCGCTGAGGGCAATGGGTAAAGCGGCTCCATCCGTCATCACATAGACGATACGCGGTTTTTTGTCTGGGTGCCGTTCGTTCCAAAGGTGATTAAAGCCGAGAATAACTCCAGGAATCATACTATGTAACGGGGTGGCGACTACCGGTGTCCCATCCAGTCCGCCGGATTCCTCCAAGCACTGGTGATACGGACTTGTATCTTCCTCGGCAGTCAAAACCGAAAACTGCCATGGTGTATAGCGGAGCTTCATAATATGACCGGGTCCGGAACGATCCTCCTCCACCTGGGGATCGGGTATGACAAAATGACGTCCCCCGGTTCCCAACCCCAGGTTAACGGCAGTGGTATTTAAACAGACCTTCTCGCCAACGACCACTCGATGGTATAATCCCGGATAGTTATATGCCCTTTCCGGTTGCGAGTGATCGGCAATCTGAACCCAAATCTCTTGAAGAACGGGGGTTTCCCGGATGATCCCGGTCACGCGGCCCTTTGCAGTGGTAAACATTAATCCTCCTGAAAAGTAAACTTTGGTTTCGATATGCTTGTTTCCATAGAAAAAAAGAAGAAAAAATGACGGCCGCTACCGGATGTAGCGGGAGCTCTTTTCTTCCTGAAAGGACTATTGTTGTCAGAGAATCATTGCATCTTCTTCAAGTAAGCGATCTCCGCTTCAAGCTCGGTGATCTTCTCCTCAGCCTGATGAAACCGGTAGTCTGTATCGCTTTTCCAGAGCAACACAAAACCCCAACCGCTGATCAAGAAGGTGATGAGGAAAGAGACGGGTTCAAAACCGTTAAAGATCCCCAAAAAATCCACCAACATATAGACGCCTAGGGATAGTATTCCGAGCAGCAAGAGAAAAAGGCCTAAATAATAATTGTTATCCCGGCCCGGACTTTTAAAAAGTTTAAGGAAAAACTCAGCCATGATTCCCAGCCTCCAATGTATCGTTACTGTATTTAACGGTCCCCGGGTCAATCCAGTCGGGAACCTTAGGTAGCTCTTTGAGATCATTCAATCCAAAATACTGCAAAAAACGTTTCGTCGTTTGGTAAAGAATCGGCCTGCCGGGCGCTTCCTTACGCCCTCCCTCTTCCACCAGATTCTTTTCGAGCAAGGTATTTAAGGAGCTTTCCACGCTGACACCGCGGAGTGACTCGATCTCCGCCTTGGTAATCGGTTGTTTATAAGCGATAATCGCTAAGGTCTCAATGGCAGCTTGCGACAGCCCTACATTTCTCGGGACTTTCTGTAGCTTTTCTACAAAAGGAGAACATTCCGACTGAGTAGAAAACTGATATCCATTCGCCACCTCGATAATCTGGATCCCTCTGCTCGTTTGACGATATTCCTCGATCAAATCCGCTATCAGCTGTCGTACGGTATGATCATCGATTCCGATGATCTCGGCCATTATCTTTGTGGTCAATGGTTCGGAAGATGCGAAGATTAAGGCCTCAATCACCGCTTTGGCCATGACTAGATTCAAACTGGACACCGCGCCTTCTTTTGCCGAAATTATTTCACAATTGCACCGTTTCCCCGGTATGGGAAGTATCAATGAGCAAGAATCAATAACCCCTTAACACCATGGAGGGGAACTATGAATTAAGGTTTTCCGGGCTGGGAAGCGCCAACCGGATATCTCCAAATAATTCTCCCTGAAAAGCAATAATCTTGCGGAGTTTAATCAATTCCAAAACTGCCAGGAAGCAGGTGATGAGTCCAATTTTCGTGGAAATATGATTGAAAACCGTCTTAAAAAGGACCTGCCCTTGCCCGGTGACTAAATCAAGAACTTCCGTCATCCGTTGTTTGATGGAAACCTCCTGCTGCGGAATGGCCCGTATCGGTTTAGGTTCGAGACTGTCCAGGATTACTTTGAAGGCGCCGACCAGATCCCATACGGACAGGCCTTTGGGGAATTCGGGTTCCTGGGCAAGCTGCTTGTCGGCGAAGTCTCCGCCTGAACGGGTATAAATCTGAAACTGTTGTCCCTCCAGGGATTGGAGCATTAAGGAGGCTTCTTTAATCTTTTTATACTCAATCAATTTTTGGGCCAATTCAAGACGGGGGTCTTCCTCAAATTCCGCTGTTTCGTCGTCTGATGGAACTGCGGGTAAAAGCATTTTCGCCTTGATCTGCATCAGCGTCGCGGCCATCACCAAAAAATCACCGGCCACCTCCAGATTGAGCATCTGAATGGTACGGAGATAGGCCAAATACTCTTCGGTGATCAGGGCGATAGGAATATT
>DASVMB010000448.1:0-2824 GCA_036384575.1 Bacillota bacterium | reverse complement strand
AGCCTACTGGCAATCCCAAGGGCTTATGAGCTTAACTCAAAGATACTTAGTACTTCGTCAAAACTGTCGAACCGCCTAGTGCGGACCCGCATGCTAGGTGGTGTGAGAGGACGGGGGCTAGCCGCCTCCTCCTACTCGATCGCGCGAACGCGTAATTGCGCGCGGTCGCGCGCAACTACGCCGCCTCAAATTCTCCAATCTAATTTTTAAGTCATGAAAGGAAGATACCCTTTGGATCAACAAACCATAAATATGCTTGAGTTTCCTGAAATCAAGACCCGCCTGGCAGCTTTGGCCTTAAGCGGTCTGGGCCGAAGGTTGGCCGAAGAATTAACACCCCGGGATTCATATAGCGCGGTCTCCGATCTGCTCACAGAAACCAGTGAGGCACGGCAATTACTGGATGCCTTCGGTTCACCGCCCCTTTCGGGTCTGGCCGATCTGTCCGGGCCTATCCAAAAAGCCAAAAGCGGTGGGATTCTCGATCCCCTTTCCTTGCAGGAGATTGGCGACTTTTTACGGGGTTGCCGTAAAACCTGTATCTACATGAAGCAACATGCGGAATTTGCACCCCATTTAACCGGTTACGCATGGGGAATCTCCGGTTTTGAGGAGTTGGAATCGGAGATCAACCGTTGTATCGCGAATGGAGCGGTTACGGACGCTGCCAGTCCCGCTTTGCGGAAGATCCGTAGCGAGCTTTCCAGGCTACGGGCGAAGATTAAGGAAAAGTTGGAACAGATCCTGCTCTCCCCGAGCAGTCGGGAGTTTCTCCAGGAAACAGTGATCAGTATTAAGGAAGGGCGCCAGGTTCTGCTGGTGAAGGCCTCCTGCAAAGCCAGCCTTCCCGGGGTAGTCATCGGCAGTTCCGGTAGCGGGAGCACCTTATTCGTCGAGCCCATCGCGGTTCATCGCCTCAGTAACGAACTGCGCACCCAGGAGGGCGCCGAAGAAGAAGCAATCTATCAGATACTGGCCGGATTAAGCGGCGCGATAGGTGAAGCCGCCGCCGGTCTGGAACGAAATTTGGAGATCATGGGAGAATATGATTTTGCCTTTGCCAAAGCCCGCCTCAGCCGGATGATGCGGGGTACTGCGCCCCGTCTCAATGAGACTGGAACCATTCGGCTCAGGGGTGCCCGTCATCCATTGCTGGGAGGTGATCCGGTACCGCTCAACCTGACTATCGGTCCGGATCCGGATCCAATTTGGGATTACCGGACACTGGTCATCACCGGGCCCAACACCGGCGGAAAAACTGTCACGCTAAAAACCGCGGGTCTCCTAACGCTGATGGCCCAAGCGGGTTTACACATTCCTGCGGAAGCCGGAAGCGAACTCCCTGTTTTCGGGGGGGTTCTGGCGGATATCGGTGACGGTCAGAGCATAACCGACTCCCTCAGCACTTTCTCGGCGCATATCGGTGCGATTATCCGTATCATGAAGCAGTGCGGCCCACACTCCCTCGTCCTCATCGACGAGGTCGGCACCGGAACTGATCCCTCAGAGGGAGCGGCCCTGGCTGTCGCCATTCTGGAATACATTCATAACCGCGGAGCAATCACCCTGGCTTCCACCCATTACCCGGAGTTGAAGAGCTTCGCACTCACCACCCCCGGCTTTAAAAACGGTTGTATGGCCTTTGATCGACAGGAATTGAAGCCACTTTATCAATTGATCATCGGCCGTCCCGGAGAGAGTAACGCCCTGTGGATCGCGGCCAAACTCGGAATGCCGGATGCGGTCCTGAACCGGGCCCGTCGGGAAATGACCGGTAGTCCCGGATGGCAACCGGAAGATGAACCCCTGCTTACAAAGGCCCTTATCGGACCCCAACCGTCTCCGACGGCCGAATGGGCACCGCCCTGTGAGGAAAAATCGCGTGAAACGCCACTTGGTGAGGGACTACCAATTAAGGAACTGCCTTTTAAGGCGGAACTACCCCGAACGGCTTCGGTGAAATCGAAAGCCACGGGAGCAACTGAAACAGTCCGGCCCTTAGGGATCGGTGATCGGGTGACTATTCCTTTTCTGAATGAACAGGGAGTTGTAGCAGGCAATCCTGATTCCAAAGGAAGGATTCGGGTTCTGGTAAAGGGTAAGAAGATGGAACTCCCGGTGAAACGGGTCAAGCGGTCAATCCCGGCAGAGGAACTGTATCCGGATGATTACGATCTCAATATTGTCCTTCTAAGCAAGGAGGAACGAAAAATGAAACACCGGATGGAACGGGGGTTACTCCACGGGGTCGAGCGCATCATCCCGCCGGAAGAGCAATAATCATTGTTTATTTCCCGGAGCGAACCTCGAGCGGTCTGCGTTTCACTATCCGCCAGCCGCTCCGGGATTTTTGCATGATCAGGAGCTCACGGCTTACACGGGAGTTCCAAACCCGGCCCGACCAGTTCCACCAACGTAATTCCGCCTGGATGACAAGGCGGCTGGAATTCCGATCGAGGGGGGTGAGCCGGATCACCTCCGCAACCGGCCGGGAAAGCAGATCCTCGGCGAGTTTCAACCGTTCCGTCTTGACAGCGCTAAAATCGGCAAGCATCCCATTGTTTCCGGCGGCGGATCCCGCTGCAACCGTCCCGGCATCGCGATAAAACTTCTCGGTAACACTCAGGGGAGAATTTTCTGAAGGGTGTATAACCGGCCAAAACAAGCCTAACAAAATAAAGCCGCCAACCCCCACAGCTAAAACCTTTTTCCATGATTGCCGCCAGATCTCAAGCCAGTGGTATTTACGAAGCCGGTTTCTCCCTTGACCGTCGGGGATACCGGCCTGAGACCCCGGCACGGGAGATGGTTCCGGAGAGCATAG
>DASVMB010000447.1:0-8670 GCA_036384575.1 Bacillota bacterium | reverse complement strand
TGAATTCCCGTTTAGGCTGTATTCCACGTATGCTTCCTGAGACAGAATCAATGGTTGGGTAATCATCTTCAAAACAACGATGTCGTCTTTCTCGGGATGATGGGGATATCTTGCGGCGGTTTCCCGTAAATACGGATTCTCGGTCCCTTTGGGCATATGAATGATCTTGATACTTTCCGAAGAATCGATCGTCATCGCTTCTTTGGAACGAATATTCAACTGGGCAATGGCATACAAGACATAGCCCAAATAGCTTTCCTCCATATTTCCTTTACTTTTCTCCGTATCGTAGTCAAAATACAATGGCTCCCTGGCGCTTGCCCGATCAACGATATATAGTTTCCCATCCCGGTTCCATATTTTTTCTACTTCCTCCAATAAACTTTTCGCCCTGGCAATATTGCCTCTTTCGGAGTAATACCAAGATAACAGACAGGTCAGATCGCTCCGGATACAGCCTCCGAAAAAGAGATCCCGTCTGGATAAGCGCACTCCTTGTTCCACCAATTCCTTTTCCAGCACATTGATGGATTCCACCAAAATCTGGTTTCCCGCATCAAGTAACCCGAAGGGAACGGCAATTAGGCTAATATCCCCCAATATCTCTTTGTCCCCTAGTCTACTGACTACTCTTCCTTGGTCTAAAAACTTTTGAAACATGAACTCCCGCATCCGGATGAGCAGCTTCCGGGCATTTTCACTTTGAAGTTTATTGTTGATGGATTGAACGGCGCCATAGGCGATCGCGATATTATTAAGATAGATCGCTTCATCCAGGTTACCAAGCCAATTCTTTTGGGGTTTCATCCATTCGCCCGACAGATAATCGATGTCAAAATCGATTAACCTCGAAAAATCAGGCGAATCTTCGATTTCACCGGTTGCATTCAAATATTCGCCCAGCATCCATAAGAAAAAAACGGCTTCATCATAATGGACGGTTCCGGTTCTTATTATCGCCGCAGCGTTTTTGATAATGGCCGCTGCTTTATGAAGATCACCTTTTTTGATGAGATAATAGGCAGTAAATGCCACATCCCGCATGCAGAGATCATTGCCGTTAAAAGAAATCCGGCCGTTATCACCAACATTGGCCAATAACTGTTCGGATACCAGTTCGGGTTGCATCTTACCAACCTCCTGTTTATCATAAACCCCAATATTTACGAACCAACGCTCTCATAGCTTTTTAAGGCGTAATTAAAAAATAAAACAGCCGGAATAATCGTCAAGACCCCAATGATAGGCGTCCAAACGGATAATCCGAGCGGAATACCAAATCGGTCGTCCTGACCCAGAAAAAATGTAATGAGACTTTTACCTGCTACAACTTATGTAAAGATTTGTCTTGCCCCTTTTTTAAGGGTAAACCGGTTCCCTTGATAAATGATGGTCAGTTCTTCACAATCTCCGGCTTCGAGTCGAATTGCGGTGTTGCCCCTGGTAAAATCAAAACTGATTCGGCAGTTTCGATAAATCAGTTTGAATCTTATTTTCTTCCAGGATACGGGAAGATGGGGGTCAACAACCAGTTCTTCATTACTTAAGCCGATTCCGCAAAAACCGTTGATCACAGCCTGCCAACTTGCGCCCAGCCCGGCAAAATGAATGCCTTCCAGACCCGTATTTTCCATGTTATCATCCAGATCAAGCCTTATGCTTTTGAGGAAATAATGATAGGCTGTTTCGGCCAGGTTCAACCTGGCGGCCATTGCCGCATGAGTGCCGAAACTTAGCGAGGAATCATGGGTCGTGATGGGTTCATAAAGATTCCAGGCAGCCAATTTCTCCTGTTTCGAAAACCGGTTGGGCAGCAACAGCATCAATAACAATACATCCGCCTGTTTCAATACCCGGTAGCGCTGCAGCCTGTCAAAGCAGATTTTCCGGTAGAGAGGAATGTCATCCTCTTTTACATTCCGGATATCTATAGGTTCCAGCTTAAAAAAGTTGTCGTCCTCAATATAGAGATTCTTCTCTACATCGTAGTTGATCACCGCTTTAGCGATAATCTCATCCCAGATCCCGATCTCCGTTTCACTAAAATTCACTTTGTTTTTAACGGCCTCCCAGGCCATGGGGTGCAGTTGTTTTAACAGGGAAATAAACTTTTCGGCCGTCTGCAGATTATGGATGGCCATCATGGTCGTATAGGTATTGTTGCATGTTACACCGCCATATTCGTTAGGGCCCTTGACAAACAGCATATTAAACCGATCTTGCGGCTGATCGTAGGTAAACCGGCTCCGCCAATACCTGGCGGTTTGAATAAGCATCTCCAGTCCGTAGTTCTTTATAAATTCCATATCCCCCGTCACTTCATAATACTGATTAACGGCATAGGCAATATCCGCCGTAATATGCACTTCGCTAAAACCTATATCCCAGGTATCACATTGTTCGGTTCCGTCAATGGAACTCATCCACGGAAACCTTGCACCATCGACATTTTGTTGCCTGGCGTTTTTTTCCGCTCCCGGCAGGGTAAAATATCTGTACATCAACAGGTCCCGGGCGGCCCCGGGATTGGTATATAAATAAAAGGGGAACATGAATATTTCGGTATCCCAAAAGTAACATCCCTTATACCGGCCGTGCATAACTCCTCTGGCCCCGATGCTCACTTTGGGGTCATTTTCCGCGTTCGTCTGAATCAGTTGAAAAATGCTATATCTTAACGCCTGTTGGCATTGATCATCACCGTCAATAAAGATATCACTTACTTCCCATTTCTCTTGCCACGCTTTTCTTTGCTCCGTCAATACCTGGTCGAAACCTTTATCCAGCAATGTTCCAACCGCATCAACGACCGTGTCGCAAAGCGTATCAACGGTATCCCTTGATGTCCATACGCTAATAAACTTGTCCAATATGTACGCTTGATTTTTTTTGACACGAAACCCGACTTTCCGGGCGATATATTTATCCTTTTGAATCAGCTGATCTTCGTGGCTGACCGGGTTCCCGTTACTGGTCAAATTGATCCCGAAACCCTCACATAGCTCGAACTGCGATTTACCGGTTTTTAAGCTGATATACATCACATGATCATCGGAATTGCCTTGCCCCGCTTCCGATAAAAACTCATACAAGTCGAACTCCTCTTTCATCTGGTCATCGGGGATTAAATTGTTGCGAACATCCGCATCGATTCCTGTTTCCAAAGATATTTCCCCGTCATAATCCAAGGGAGTAATCTTGACTCTCAAAACCGCGGAGTGAACCGAATATAAACTCAAAAATTTTACCGTCTCAATGAGCGTGCTGTTTCCATTCTTGTCTTTCCAGATAATCCGCCGGGAGATCGTTCCCTCTCTCATATTCAGGGATTTGGTGCATTCATCGCCATTGGAAAAGTTCTCCCCGTTGATCGCGATCTTTGTTCTCCAGAAATTGGGGGTATTGACCATGTCGGTGAAGCGGGGATGAAAATAATCAAAGATTCCCGCAATATAAGTACAAAGCTCATACCGGGTTCCCCGGTCTTCCTCTTCATCAAACCCCCTGACCCCCATATAGCCGTTGCCTAAAGCGAATATACTTTCATAAAATTTTTGATCACGAAGGGGCAAATTTTTCGGTTCGATACTCCAGGCATCATATCCGCTACTCATCGTAAACTCCTCACCCAGGCATTTAAGATCATCCGATCGATTCATTCCTGTATGTGATATTTAAATCTTGCGGGATGGCTGCAAGTTGCTGCAACCATCCCTTTCAACTGCGATTATTTCATTAACTTTTCGATCTTTTCCTGGGCGTTGTTCAGCGCCGTTTGGGCGTCAATCTTACCCAGTCTGGCTTTATCAAGTTCCTGACCGACGATGCCGGTAAGATCGTTCCATTTTTCCGGTATCGGACCAACCGGCGGCAAGACCAGGGTGTCGAGAGCCTGCAGAACCACTTTTTTTGACTCGGGAGGCGTCGTTTTGTAATAATTCTCCATGACCTTTTCATCATTTAACGCCGGTACATTCCAGCCCTTTTCAATCCGGAGATTGGCTACAAACGGATCCGACGAGATGAATTTCAAGAATTTCCAGGCGGCATCGGAATTCTTCGTCCGCTTCGAAACCACCAGGGCATCGGCAAAGAAATGATGTGCTTTTCGCGTATTACCGGGTTCAAGGGCGATATCCCATTTAAAGGGGGCATCGGCAAACCTGCCGAAGTTCCAGATACCGACCCTTAACATCGCAATTTTCCCTGCTTTAAAGGCGTTCAGATCCGCGTCGGGCTGACTGAAAGTATCATCATTCAAAGGCGGAGAGACTTTATATTCTTTTGCTTTATCGAGCATCCACTGGAAGGCTTCCACATTCTGCTTGCTGTTAATGGTTACCTTTTTGTTATCCGCGCTCCAGATACTGCCGCCATTTTGGGCAATGGTCTTGTAAAACTCCCAGAACTGGATGGGAGCATAAGTTCCCCAGATCCCGTTTTGGGTATCGGTCAGCTTTTGCGCTGCGGCCAACTCCTCTTTCCACGTCCAAGACGAATTGGGATATTCTACCTTTGCCTTATCAAATAAATCCTTATTATAGAACATCACTACCGCAGAAAAACCTTCCGGCACTCCATATTGCTTATTTTGATACTTAAAGGCATCATAGGCTAATTTTTTGAATACTTCAGGCTTGAAACTCTTGTCCCGTGAAATCACGTCGTTCATGTTCCGTAATACGCCTTTGGCTGCATAAGTAACGAAGTTCTCATAGCCCAGCTCGAAAACGTCCGGGGCTCCATTGCCGGCGCTGATGGCCGTATTCAGTTTGGTGAAGTAATCCGCAAACGCCACCACCTCCACCTTCACCTTGATGTTGGGATTCCGCCTCTGAAACTCATCCACCATCGCCTTCAAGGTTTCTTCCTGAGAACCGCTGGCCGTGTATTGCATCAGCCGTAGGGTCACTGGTGAGGCGCCCAATGAATTACAGGCCATCAGCCCCATTAAAAGCACCATTAGCATTGCAATAACCGGCGTTAAAAACTTTTTCATACCCATTCACGCTCCTTTTATTGGTAATAGAGTTCACACAATTAACGAAAAACCGGAATCGCAATCACCTCTCTTTCACAAAGACTGATTTTTAGCAGTTATTATTGTTTGAAAGTAAGGCCCTTGATTAAGTAATTTTGCGCGAATATATAAACCAGGAGCATCGGTATAAAACTGACGACATTGCCGGCCATTAAAATATTCCACTCCGTGCTCCACCTGCCGATTAGTTTGGTTAGGCCCAAGGGTAACGTCATGAGTTCGGTACTGTTGATGATGATCAGCGGCCATAAATAACTATTCCAGGTGTTCATAAAGGCCAACACACCTAAGGTGGCCAAGGCCGGCTTACTCAAAGGCAGAATGATTTGAAAGAAAACCCTGAAATAAGACGCCCCATCGATGAATGCCGCTTCCATCAACGAATCGGAAACGGTCATGATATGTTGTCTCAATAAAAAAGTCCCGAATGCACTGAATACCCCGGGTAAAATCAATCCCAGATAGGTATCGTTAAGCTGCAATTTCGAAAAAACGATAAAAAGGGGGGTCATTGTCACCTGAATGGGGATCATCAGCGTGATCAGATAAACCAGAAACAAAAATTCCCTTCCCCTAAATCGAATCTTGGCAAACACAAACGCAGCCATGGAGCAGAACAATAATTGCAGTGCGACGGTGATCACCGCGACAAAAATGCTGTTTAATAAAAAGCGATCGATCGGAAAGTACTTCATGATATTGATAAAATTATCAAGATTAAACCGGGAAGGAATCAACTGGGGCGGCATTTTAACCGCTTCCAGAGCATCCTTAAAGGCCCCGGACAGCATCCAAACAAAAGGGAAGACCAAACATACCGCGGCCAGGGTGAGTAGGATATGGGCGGCGAGATCTTTCGTACTTTCCCGGTTATTTCGTTTCGTGATTGGTTTCATAAACCACCCATCTCCTTTGGAGTTTGTTCTGAATCAGGGTAACAAGGAAAATAATCGAGAACAGAACCCATGACTGAGCAGCTGCAAATCCCATCCGGTAACTCCGGAAGGCATTTTTGAACACCTGTTCTACGATGGTACTGGTACTTCCGGCCGGTCCCCCGTTCGTCATGACCATCACCTGATCAAAAAGTTGAAAAGAGTTGATCAGGGAGATAATGATCACAAAAAAAACGGTTGGGGATAACAAAGGCAAGGTTATTTTGAAGAATTGCTGCCACCCGCCGGCCCCGTCCATCTCCGCCGCCTCGTAATATTCATCCGAGATATTCTGGAGCCCGGAAAGGAGAATAATTGTCACAAAGCCAAGATCCTTCCATATGCTGGCCATGATGATTGCCGGCATCGCCCAGAAGAAATCCTGCAGCCAAACGGGGCCCTGGATTCCGAAACAAGACAGGAAATAATTGATCAGCCCGCTCTGACCGTTTAGCAGCCATCTCCAGATAATCGAGACCGCCACCCATGAGGTGATCACCGGTATAAAAAAGAGCACCCGGTATACCTTAATGCCCTTCATTCTGCGGTTCAACAAAACTGCGAAGAATAAACCGAAACTTAGAACCATGGGTAAATACCCGATAATGAATTTGAAAGTATTGAATAGTGCGCTAACGGAGTTTTCATCCGTAAAAACGTTTAAGTAATTCTCAAGGCCGATAAATTTCGGGGAAGTAAGCATGTCCCAGTTGGTAAAGCTTAGAACCGCCGATTCAATAATGGGGATTAAATTAAATAAAACGAGCCCAATCAGGCTGGGTAACAAAAATAAGCCGATTGTGAAGCGCTTGGCGATCTTGTTCTCTCCAATCATTCTCTTCGTCCCTTCCAAGTTAATCGTTTAACTTAACATAAAATGATCAATCCTATACTTTGGCAACGGTTTGCCGCTCAACGATACGCAATGGAAGCAAAACTTCCCGGGATTGTGTGTCTTTGCCGGCTTCAATCGCATTGATCAGAAGTTCAACCGCAGTGGCTCCTTTTAAAAATATATCCTGCTTTACGGAGGTCAGGGGGGGTATAAAAATCTTGGCCACAGAAACATCGTCAAACCCAATCACCGATACATCTCTGGGCACATCTTTGCCGGATTCCTTGACGCCTCTGATGAATCCGAGAGCGATTAAGTCCGCGGTGGCAAATACCGCGGTTATTTCTTTTAAATTTTGGGAAAGGGTCCGGCCTGTTTCCAGTCCGTGCTGATAACTTACTGAACTCTCAAAAACATAATCGGGATTATAGAACAAACCCGCCTCTTCCAAGGCCTTCTTATATCCCAAAAAACGCTTTTCAACAACACCGTCTTTTTTGATACTCCCGGTTATCAAGGCGATATTCCGGTGCCCGGAGTCAATCAGATACTTTGTGGCCAGGTATCCGCCATATGCATCATCAATTCCCACCCGGTAAAAATATTTGTCGTTGATGTAACTATCAATCAATACAATGGGAATTCCGGCTTGCTTAAGCTCTTCATAAAAGTTTTCCCTGTAAATACCCATGATAATGGCGCCGTCCAAATTCCGCTGGATGGAAATATCAAGATAGCTCTGGCCTTTATCGACCCCGGAAAGGATCATATGATAGCCGTATTCCCGGGTTTTACTTTCCACTCCGCTAACCATCTCGCTGTAGAATGGATTTTCTAAGAGCAATTGCTTATAATCCTCGGTTTGCGGGATGATGACACCAATCAGTTTCGATTCGTTCTTGACCAGGCTTCTGGCGGAGAAATCCGGAATATAGTTCAACTGTTTGATGGCATCGGTGATTTTTTTGACTGTTTCCGTGGAAACCTTACCCTCGACTTCGTTGATTACATACGATACCGCAGCGGTCGATACCCCGGCGTATTTGGCTACATCCTTAATTGTTACTTTTGACATATTCAGCCCACCAGACTTAAACGTTTAACTATTGACAAATTATTCTTCCTCAAGTGAGAAAATTCCTGCTGGAATTTTAAAAAAATTTTATTTTCCATTTAGTTGATCAACAAAATCCTTCTTGCTTATGATAGATAAAATACTTCAACGGCCGCAATTAAAGCCATTCCCATTTTCGTGTCTTTTGTGTGTTTCGTTGTGAATAAAATAGGCGTACAGATAGAAACTTTTAACCACGAAAATCACCAAATACACGAAATTTTTTAGACCCAAAAAGTGGAAGGTTGATACTTTCCTCTTATACCGTATCCTTCTTTCCAAATGCGTAATAGATGGCGAATGCCAAAAACCCCGCGCAAGTTGCGAAGGCCGCTCCAGTCACACATTCCCCCGTATTTTCATCAATGCTTTCACAAGCAATGCCGTTATCCATGGAGGCCTTCAACAAAATGTCCCGGCACTGCTCCTTCCTCCCGCATAACAAACTATTGGCCACGCTAAGCATCCAGGGATGGGGCGCGTGTTCACAACCGATCTCCGCAAAGTTGCAGCCATGAAACGAATAAGGATACTCGGGTTTTCTGATCTCGGCCACCGTATTCAGATAAACCGGATTGGCGGCATCGCAAAATCCATGAAACGGTAACAATTGAAGACTCCCCGGCGGTTCATCATAAACGTTTGAGTTGCCTTTTAAATCCAAGGACCAGGCGAATATCTCCCTGCCTTCATGCCAAACCACGCAGTGTTTCCAGATAGCCTCCGCCACGCTGCCTGCCTTTTC
>DASVMB010000446.1:0-3851 GCA_036384575.1 Bacillota bacterium | reverse complement strand
TGAACGCTTGGCCATCCAGACCGGCTCTCCGACGACAATCGCATCAATCCAACCTTCGCGGAAAAGTTTCTGAGTCAGGTCGGACATGTTGAAGCAAATAACCTTGACCTGTCCGGGTTTCTTACCGGCAGAGCGCAGCGCTTGCACAACCCCTTGGGCAATTAGATCCGCAAAGCAAGTCACGTACTGAACATCGGGATGCGCTTGAAGCATGTCTTCCATTATTTTTAACCCGGCAGCGGAATTACTGTCGCAAAATTGCACGTCCAAAACCTTGATTCCCGGAAAACGCCGGTAATAGTCTTTTTGCCCGTTGAGAAGCTGGGTGTTCTGTTCTCCACCTACCGGTCCCGGTAGAATAAGTACTTTGGCCTTGCCTTTTGTTTTCATCGTTAAATACTGGGCATATGAACGGCCAATGGAATAGAAGTCCCGCATGATAGTAGCCTGGATCTCAGGGCAAGGGCAAGGTTGATTATCATTTACCACTTTTATCCCGGCTTGGATTGCCTCCCGGATAACCGGAACTCCAGCCTCGGAGTTACAAGGATGATAAATGATAGCGTCTACATGTTTTTGAATTACATCTTCAACCTGGGTGATCTGTTTATTGACATTGGCATAGCCACCCGCATCATAGAGAATGGCATCGACTCCCAATTTTTTGGCTTCCGTGGAATATCCGTACCATTTGGTTTGGAAATAGTTGTCGCCTACATTGGGTAACATTACGGCTACTGTAATCTTTTGGGCTGCTTGAGATTGATTAAATCCACCGAAACTCACCATGACCATTACCAGCAAACCAATGAGTATGAGCCAGTTCTTTTTCATTTTTTCCTCTCCTTTGTACAAATCTTGTTGAACGAATACCGCATACCCCCTAAACAGCCGTTACCATTCCCCCTTTCATTCCCCATCGACCATTATTAAGACAAAAACAGCTAACCTACTTTAGCTCTGTTTTTGCTTGACATGGGCCAACAACACAGAAATGATGATCACTACGCCAATAATCACCCGTTGGATAAAAGTAGGAACTCCTAAAATATTCAAACCATTCGTCATGAAACCGATAAACAGCACTCCCATGACAGCATTAAAAACCCCGCCGCGTCCGCCGGTTAAAGCGGTCCCGCCAATAACTGTGGCTCCTAGGGACTGCATTGTAAAATCGGTGCCCAAAAGCGGCTGACCGGAAATGATACGGGCAGTTAAAGAGATACTACTAATTGCGCATAACAAACCGCTGATAACGAAGATGAGGATCTTGACCCGGCTGGTATTGACTCCCGAAAGACGGGCCGCTTCCTCGTTGCCGCCTACGGCATAGATATATCGGCCGGAACGGGTGGATTTCAAAAAGATGTGGCATATTGCAAAGATGATAATAGCGATAATTAGCGGTACCGGTAACCAGCCAACATAACCTCCGCCAAGCCAGAAAAACTTATCAATAATGTTTGATGGAATATCGGAAACCGGTTGACCATTATTGGCGATTAAAGCAAAACCATCTGCAACATACATCATACCCAGGGAAGCAATAAACGACTGAAGATTGGCCTTACCCACCAGCCACCCGGTGACTAGACCGCACAAGGTTCCTACCAGGAGACCGATGAGGATTCCCGGTATTAACCCCAAGTCGCGGAGGCCTATAGCAGTTAATATACTCACAAGTGAAATAATGGAGCCCTGGGAGAGATCGATCCCCCCGGTTAACATCACGATGGTTTGCCCTGCAACGACTAAAAACAGAATCGAGGATTGTCGTAAAACGTTGCGAAAGTTGTCAAGTGTTAAAAAATTACCGGAAAGAAGGGAAAAAGCGATAATCATCAAGAAAAACACAAGCAGTAATCCAAGCTTTCCCACATCAAACGGGGCTTTTTTTAAATTCGGTTTCATCGTTGAATTTTCAGCCATCACTTTTCATCACTCCTGATTCGCTTTAGTGTTGGAGGCTAATTAATCTGGCTTGAGACAGAAGCCTGATGTATCTTCTCCTGAGTGGCCTCGGCACGGCTCATTTCCTTCACAATTCGGCCCTCTCGCATTACCAAAATCCGGTCGCTCATACCCAATACTTCCGGGAGCTCACTGGAGATCATAATAATGGCACCGCCGTTTTGGGCCAGTTCGGTCATTAATTTATATATTTCGACTTTCGCCCCAACATCAATCCCCCGAGTGGGTTCGTCGAAGATCACAATCTTCGCTTCCGAACAGAGCCATTTGGCCAATACCACTTTTTGCTGGTTTCCGCCACTTAACGACTGAGCCTCGGCCATTATCGATGAAGTCTTGATCGGAATGCGCTCAACATAACTCATCGCAGATGATTCTTCTTGCCTGGTATTGATTAACCTGCCATTTAAGAACCTTTTCAGGGAGGCTAAAGTAATATTGTTCTTAATTGACATAATCAATGAAAGTCCTTGGTTCTTACGATCCTCGGGCAATAATCCGATTCCATGACTAATTGCATCTTGTGGTTTTTTTATTTTAACGGGATGATCATTGATGATAATCGTACCGGAATCATAGGGAAGAGCGCCGAAGATCGTCTGGGCAAGTTCGGTTCTTCCCGCGCCCAGCATTCCGGAGATTCCAAGAATCTCGCCGGCCCGCAATTGCAAATTGATATTATGGAGTTTATTCCCGGAGTTTAAGTTTTCAATTTTTAGGACCGTTTCCCCGAATTGCCGGGGGGTATAAGGATATTGTTCCGTTAACTCCCGGCCTACAATCATCCGAATCAATTCATCGGTGTCCACTTCATGGATGTTTTTCGTACCGATATACCTGCCATCCCGGTAAACGGTAGCTCGATCCCCAATCTCAAAGACCTCTTCCATACGGTGGCCGATATAAATGATTCCCGCGCCCTGTCCCCTTAAACGGCGGATCAAGTTAAATAAGTTTGCAATCTCCGTTTCAGCGAGAGAGGAGGTGGGTTCATCCATTACAATGATCTGAGCATTTTTCGAAACCGCTTTGGCGATCTCCACGATTTGTTGTTGAGCGATACTTAATTTCTCTACAACGGTCTTGCAATTGATATCTGAACCAATACTGGTTAAAACCGTTGCGGCTTTTTGATTCAGAGTTTTCCAATCAATGAATCCGGTTCCTGGTAATAGCGGTTCATCTCCAAGAAAAATATTTTCGGCTACCGTCAAATAGGGAACGAGATTCAATTCCTGGTAAATTACTGAAATACCCATCTCCTGAGCTTGATGAGGGTTGTAATTCATTACCGGATCACCATGAATCTTGATCGTCCCGCAATCCGGTTTATGTACCCCCGCCAAAATCTTGATCAAAGTCGATTTGCCCGCACCATTCTCTCCCAAGAGGACGTGCACTTCCCCTTTTTTCAGATCAAACTTGACATCGTCCAGCGCTTTGACGCCGGGAAATGTTTTGCTGATCTTTTCCATCTCTAGAAGTCTTTCAGCTGCCTCCTGTGCCAACTTCGTCACCTCCATTAACTTAAAGCCCGAATCAGTCCGGAAACATTTCTTGCCTTGATCGGTTAACCCATGGTTAGGAAATATCCTGAAGCTGATAAGCCTTTCGAAGCAAGTTCATATGTTGCCGCATTTTTGCTTCGGCCGCCGCCGGATTGGCATTCTCGATCGCTTTGTAAATTTCGGAATGAATCGGCAGCATTTCAATAAATTTATCAACCCCCAATGATTCTTTGTTTTTGGTGGATAATAGTACGAATACCGTTTTGAGCAAGGAATTTAGAAAATCATTATGTGCCGCTTTTACTACGGCAATATGGAATTGGTAGTCCATTTCAGCCAATTTGACCGGATCGCTTTTCATTGTTTCCATAG
>DASVMB010000445.1:0-3774 GCA_036384575.1 Bacillota bacterium | reverse complement strand
CATCCTTAACGAACCGGAAGCGGCCGAGGATCAACCCGAACTGCATCAAGGATGAATTTGACTATCAAGTGAATGGAATTCTCGACCGAAAATTTAGATGAGGGATATCGAAGAAACCGATATCCCACTTTTGACCTTAACCAGGGAATTATAGATGGGAGAATTTTTGATGGGAAAAAACATTATGGTCGTGGATGATGCGATCATCATTCGGTTGATGATGAAGAAGATTCTGACCGAAGCGGGTTATAATGTGATTGGCGAAGCATCCACCGGAGCGATGGCGATTCGTAAATACCGTGAACTCCAACCCGATCTGGTGATGATGGACATTACTATGCCTGAAATGAGCGGGATCAGCGCCTTAAAAGCCATTCGGGAGCTTGATCCCGCTGCCAAAGTCGTCATATGTTCGGCTTTGGGTCAAAAGAAGCTGATTCTCGAGGCGATGGAGGCGGGCGCCACTAATTTCATCATTAAGCCCTTCGAGCCCGATCAGGTAGTGACGGCAGTTGGACAAGCCCTTGGAGCTTGAACTAGCCCATTAATAGTTTGGCCCCGATGACAATTAAGATAATCCCCCCGGCTTTAATCATGTCGAAAGGGATCGTCTCCATTCCGAACCAGCCGAAGTGGTCGATTAGGTAAGCGGTAAGTAATTGAGCGGCAATGATCGCGGTCGTCGCCATTCCCACGCCGAGTTTAGGAATGCTGACGGCAACCCCAAAAATGATGGCGACACCGATGACCCCGCCCAGCCATGCAAACCACGGCACCTCTCCGATTTTGCTGAAACTACCGTTTCTAAAACCCCACAAAAGTACTCCGGCCGTGACAACACCAATCAATTGAACACTGAAGGTTCCTTCAAACCAACCGATAGTCTTGCCCAGAGTGCTGTTAAAGCTGCCTTGCACCGCCATTAAAGCCCCAGCAGCTGCGGCTATCAATAGGGACATTAATTTTCCGCCAAATTCCACTTGCAATTCCCCCGTCTTCAAGATCATAACCGATCTTATCGAAAAATAGTCTGCATCATCCATTTCACACATATCCCAGTTAATTTCAGGCATATAATCGTAAAGGATTGCGTAATTCGCAACGGTTCCATATCAGTATTGCCGGTGCGCACGTGCGCCTGAATCCGTCCTGAGAGCGTGGTGTGGTCATGGATATATTGGCTGCCACAATACTGGGTTTAGTTGCGGGTCTCTCCGGAACGATGCTTGGGGGGTTATTTATTTTATACCGTTCCGGGAACAGCTTGCCGCGTCAGGGAGGGTTATTGGGATTTTCGGGGGGGATCATGGCCGCGGTGGTCCTGTTCGATCTCTGGCCGGAGGCCTGGCATTTTGGCGGATTTTTTCCCACGCTATTGGGAAGCGGGATCGGGATTTTAATGGTCCAGTTTTTTGACCCGATGCTGCAATTGATTCCTTGGTATCGGCGGCGTAAGTTCTCCAAGCTGACCAAAGTCGGGATTCTTCTCGGAGTGGGGATCGGAGTCCATAACTTCCCCGAGGGTGTGGCCTTGGGCACCACCTTCATTGCCAGCAGCCGGATAACGGAATGGCTGGGATTGGCATTGTTGATGGCGATTCACAATATTCCCGAGGGAATGGTCATGGCCTCCGCCTTTAAGATCGGCCGGGTCGGTTTTGGTAAGATCATTCTAGCCTTGACGCTTGTAGAAGTACCGATGGCCTTGGGAGGAACCGCCGGAGGACTCCTGGGAAAGATCTCCCAGTGGATGATTGCGGTTTCATTGGGATTTGCCGGGGGCGCCATGGCTTTGCTCGTGGCCAAGGAACTGTTACCGCTGGCAAAAAAGTTCGCCGGAGCTTTCCGGGTGGGATGTGGCTTTATACTGGGCGCTTTGGTGGGTATTGCCCTGGTGAGCGTGGTTTGAGAATTAATCTACGAACGGGGCTCCGTTTCGTGCTCCGTCTCCATTAGAGAGTGTTTGTAAAGAATCCCGTATTCGATGCTGTCCACCAAAGCTTCCCAGGAGGCTTCGATCAAGTTTTCGGAGACCCCCACCGTTCCCCAGGAGTTGTTTCCGTCGGAGCTTTCGATCAAGACCCGGACTTTGGCGGCTGTGCCTCGTTTTTCATCCATTACTCTGACTTTGAAGTCCTTCAGGCTAATATCATTGATTTCGGGGTAAAAACGGTGTAACGCTTTTCGAATTGCCGAATCCAAAGCGTTTACAGGTCCATCGCCCTCGGCAGCGGTAATTTCATATTCGTTTCCCACCGCCACCTTGATAGTGGCCTCGGAAAACACCGGTTGATCACCGCGCTTTTCGACAATGATTCTGAAACCTTCCAGGGTAAAAGCTTTCTCGTAAAGATTAAATGCCTTTTTGATCAAGAGGTCGAATGAAGCCTCGGCCGCCTCAAACTGGTAACCGATATTTTCAAGCTCCTTCAATTTTTTGGTGAGTGAGACGATCTCCGGGTCATCTTTTTGGGTTTCAGGAACGATCTCCCGGACTTTATTCAGGATCGTGCTCCGTCCGGCCTGTTCCGAGAGTAAAAAGCGGCGCTTGTTTCCAACTTGTTCGGAATGAATCTGTTCCAAGGTCAAGGGATTTTTGAGTACGGCGTCCACATGGGTTCCTGCCTTGTGGGCAAAAGCGGAAGCGCCTACAAAGGGTTGCCGCTCATCATGTTGCAGGTTGGCAAGTTCCGAAATGAAACGTGAGGTCTCGGTCAAACGGGGCAGCTCTTTTTTAACTGCGGAGTCGTATCCTAACTTGAGCACTAAGATGGGAATGATTGTAGCCAGATTTGCGTTGCCGCAGCGTTCACCGTAACCGTTAAAGGTCCCCTGGATCTGAACTATCCCGTTCTGGGCCGCCATGACCGAACAGGCCTCCGCCATGCCGGAGTCGTTATGGAAATGGACCCCGAGCGGCAGTGTTATCTCCGCTTGCACTTGTTTTAAAATCTCCAACATCTCAAGGGGCAAGATGCCGCCGTTGGTGTCACATAACACGATGCTACCGGCGCCGCCGCGAACGGCGGCTTTGAGTGTCTCCAAGGCGTATGACGGATTTGACTTGAAGCCGTCGAAGAAATGCTCCGCATCGTAAATTATCTCCCGGCCATGGCTCTTCAGATAGGCCAGGGAATCGGCGATTAATTCCAGGTTCTCTGCAGGTGTTATCTTAAGAACCTCACGGACGTGGAGGTCCCAGCTTTTGCCGAAGATCGCAACTGCTCCGGTCCCGGTAGCCAATAGGTCATTCAGGGTTTTGTCGGTTTCAGGCAGGTTATAAGGCCGGCGGGTGCTTCCGAAGGCTACGACTTTGGCATGATCCAGCCGGAGACCGGCAAGGAGATGATAAAATTCCTGATCTTTGGGGTTGGAACCGGGCCAACCGCCTTCAATGTAATCGATACCCAACCGGTCCAGTTTTTTGACGATCCGGATTTTGTCCTCGACCGAGAAATAGACCCCCTCGCCTTGGGTACCATCACGTAGCGTGGTATCGTAAAAAACAGCAGAAGGCATACGGGAACACCTCCGGTGACTCATATAGGTATTAAATTTTATTTTAATGCCCGCCCCGCTGAAAGTCAATTAAAACTTGATAAGTATGCACCAAGCCTTGTTTCCAGTCATACTTTGGAATGGTTGTCGTGTTGTTTGACAAACCCTTGGGGGTTCATTTGCGGCCCGGGCGGGTCCGTGAAATCCGGAATCGAGGGATCTCAGGAGGAATCGTGGATGAAATGGCGGATTGTCAAGAAAGATGAGGTGCCCCTG
>DASVMB010000444.1:0-3263 GCA_036384575.1 Bacillota bacterium | reverse complement strand
ACATTGTTAGCGCCCAGTTCTTTCACCTGATACCAGTTGAAAAGCGGCCATGCGATTTGCCAACCAAAATAAAACAGGATCGAAGCCAGCGTATAGCGGACAAACCTTTTTTCCTTGAAGATTGCCGCCAAGCGCTGTTTGAGGGTGGATTGTTCCGGAACGCCGTGAGCCGGTTCCAATGGAACTGCCGCCGGTTCTTGACGGGTTACCGACTCATCCAGGCTATTAAAAACCTTAAGCTCAATTAAGGCCAACACGAAAGCGATGCCAAAGATGATCTGATAACCGAGAGGAAATGCCATTCGGTCCAGCGCCAACCCGGCCATTAGGGTGACTGCGGTTCCAACCACATTCATAATCTTATTTCGCGCGGCGAAAGCTTCGGCCCGTCGTTCCGGAGGGATGATCTTTGAGATCAAGGATTGCCAGGCCACATTGCTTATGGCGCCCGGAAAGTTCATTATAGCAATTAATACCACAAAGATAAGGGTCCGGCGGGAAGGCGCGAAGAACGGCACACAGGTCAGGGCGAGATAAAAAATCCTGTGTGCCAACATGAACAAAAAAGTCAACCGTTTCTTTCGATCCGACCGGTCGATGAAGTGCGCTCCGGGAATCATAGCCACCAGGCTTACCGCAGCCGGAGCCGATGACAATAGTGCCACCTCGAAGGCTGAAGCTCCCAACTTCATTGCGAAAATACTGGTAAAAGGAATGACTATATCCAGGGCGGCAATATTAAACACTCCGTGCCAGGTATTGATCCGAATGTTCCGATCCAGTCCGGAAAGGTATAACTCCGCCCCATCGTTCGCACGGCTTTTCCGGTTTAAAAAACGCAGCCGCACGCTCTCCCAAAACTCGGGCACTTTACCTGCCCCCCATCCTATTGCTTACCAATTTGGCTCTAACTCTCATGACGCACCAATCAAATAGGTATACCCGTACCAACGGTGCATAGAAAGTGATAATTGAGTAAGCTCACGACCAAAGTGCCCGCCGAAGCTGCCCCAGAGGGGCAAAGCTCAATTTTCATCCCAAACCTCCTGGAAAAATAATATATCAAATTCCGGATCCGATCCGGAAATCCTGCCGATAGTCAGGACAGACCGCATGAAAAACCATCGGCCGGATTTAAGAATCATCTTTAGCCGATGGCGGGTTTTTTCGATCGCCGTGCCGAAAGCGGCACCTATTACTTGATATCGAATACCACGTTAATGGTGACGGTGATATCCTTCTGCCGGGTGGCGGTGTTATAGATGCCGTAATCTGAAATCTCCGTTGAATAAGGTTCGGTGATCTGAAATACCCCTACCCGCGCCGATTCAATCTTGGCGATCCGGCTGCCGGAACTCTTAGCGATCTCCGTGGCCCGTTTCCGGGCATCCAGAGTCGCTGCGGCCAGCATCTCCTTCTTGACCGTGCTCAGTTTGGAGAAATAATATTCCAGATTGGATGACTGCAGCATGATACCCCGATCAGCCAATAAACTGGGGTTTAAGGCCAAAGCCTCGACCTTGTTGAGATCACGCGAGATCAGATAGGCGCTTTGAATAATGGAGTACCCCGAGGGGTTGCCGCCCTTTTCATACTGGCTGTATACGGGATTGGCATTGACCGGTTGAACCGTGATATCCTTTGCCCCAATCCCGTTTTCCCGCATCAAAGCTACGAAGGATCGCATGTCATCTTTGATCCGGGAGTAGCCCTCCTTCAAATTGTTGAGGCCCGCATTCCGAAAGATGGTGATTCGCCATTTGATGATATCCGAGTCGAAACGTTGGGTGGCCGCTCCCACCACCCGGATGGTCTTCTCCGGCATCCGGCTTTGATAAAAGAAGATTCCAAAACAAACGGAACTGAGAATCAGACTGACACCCAGAATCACAAATCCGCCAAACCGGTTCTTCATTGTGATTCCCCCTTTCCTCCCATCATCATTCTTTCATTCGGCGATTAACAATACAAATCGTTTTTCATTTTTTTCTTGATTGATCACAATGATACGCACATATGGAACACTTTGCAATATAGTCAAACCAAAAAAACTTCGTCTTCCCATTCTCCTTTTATATGCGGCGTCGCAGCAAAATATTTCCGTCCGATCCGGCTTATAATATCCAGGATACGAACACGGCGGTGGCAAACGTGAGACCACTTTTCACCAATCGATACCGGCATTTCAAACGTTACCGGGAGATCGCCAATGTATTAAGCC
This sequence comes from Bacillota bacterium, assembly GCA_036384575.1. Lineage (GTDB taxonomy): Bacteria > Bacillota > UBA4882 > UBA8346 > UBA8346 > DASVMB01. Next base: position 1,042 of record DASVMB010000444.1, on the reverse strand, counting down.
GGCACGGCCTGGGTTATCTTCTGGAAACAACCGGCCTGGACAACCTGTTCCGTCTGCCTTGGCAAAAACGGGAACCCCAGGGGCCACCGTCGAGTATCGCCCAACGGATCCGGATGGTCCTTGAGGAACTGGGTCCGGCCTTCATCAAACTGGGACAGGTTTTAAGCACCCGGCCCGATCTTTTGCCCGCGGTCTACATCACCGAACTGGAACTGCTCCAGGATCAGGTGCCTCCTTTGTCATTTCCGGAGATTAAGGCGAGTATAGAGGCTGAGTTGCATCAGTCCCTGGAGCAACTTTTTGCATCCTTTGACACGACCCCTCTGGCCTCGGCTTCCATCGGTCAGGTTCATCAAGCCCGGCTCACCGGGGGTGAGCACATAGTGGTCAAGGTCCAACGCCCCGGCTCCAGTCGCAAAGTCCAGACAGACCTGGAGATCCTGCAGGACTTCGCCCGAATCGTAACGACTCGCACTGAATGGGGCAAACTTTACCAACTTCAAGATCTGGTCTCCGAGTTCGCCCAAACGATACGCGAAGAATTGAATTATACCTTCGAAGCGCATAATGCCGAACGGCTCCGCAGGAATTTCTTAAACGATCCCCAGGTACGTATCCCCAAGGTGTACTGGAATTACACCACACCCCGGATCCTGGTCCTGGAATACTGTGCCGGAGTGAAAATCACGGCAATCAATGAACTGGGAGAACGGGAAATTGAGACCCGGACAGTTGTCCATCGCTTGGCCCGGGCTTTCTTTAAACAACTCCTGATCGACGGATTTTTTCACGCCGATCTCCATCCCGGCAATCTGGCAGTGACCGATGACGGGGCTATTCTTTTCATGGATTTCGGGGTCATGGGCCGACTGGATGAGGATCTCCGCCAAAAGTTGGGCGCGATGCTTTTGGCAGTGATCCGCCGGAATGCCGACGGCATTCTCCGGTTATTGGTGGCCATCGGCAGCGTCTCTCCAAAGGTCAACCGGCGTAAATTAAGACGGGAGCTGGCCCGGTTGATGGACCGGTACGCCACGCTGCC
>DASVMB010000443.1:0-12290 GCA_036384575.1 Bacillota bacterium | reverse complement strand
GGGAGAAACGTTCGCTTCCGAGGTGGGGTGGTTTTGGATCCGGCTTGATTACGACGGGATCTTTGCGGATGATTCAAGCTGCACCGGGTGGTTCACCACGCTAACTTGGAAACCGAAACCATTCCAATGGGTTCTGCGCGCGGCACCCTGGGGTGATTTAAATCGTCGGGTGGGTTTTTATCAAGTTCAGGTGGAATATATTCTCCCGTAGTCGTATTATGAGGTGATTTAGGTGAGTAATCAAGAAACAAAAGTTCATGAGGCCCGGTTTTATGAGCCGGTTTCAGATACTTTAATCGGTTGCGGGTTGTGTCCCCAGGAATGCCGGATCGGGTCGGGAGGAACCGGGTTATGCAAAGTCCGGATCAACCGGGATCAAAAGCTGACCACAACTAATTTCGGTCAGGTTTCCAGCCTGGCGCTGGACCCGATCGAAAAGAAACCGTTATATCATTATTTTCCGGGAAGCGCCATTTTTTCCGCAGGAACCATCGGCTGCAATCTGGCATGTGAATTTTGTCAGAACTGGGAGATATCAAAAGGCGACGGCGCTCCCACAAGGTTGGTCAGTCCCGCGGAATTGGCAGAATTGGCGAAGAGTGCCGAAAAACAAGCAGGCAGTATCGGGGTGGCGTATACATATTCGGAACCCGGAGTCTGGTTTGAATTTCTGATCGAAACCATGCCGCTCCTCCATGAACAGGGATTAAAAAACGTCCTGGTGACCAACGGCTTTTTGAACCCCGGGCCCTGGCAGGAACTGTTGAAGTGGACCGACGCCGCAAACATTGATCTCAAGGGCTTCACCGAAGAATATTACCGGAAACTCTGCCATGGACGATTGGAACCGGTATTGGAGAATATCAAATCCGCGGCGGGGCGGATCCACCTGGAATTGACCACCCTCATCATTCCCGGGGAAAACGATGCGCCGGATCAACTTCGGGAACTGGCAAGGTGGATTGGTTCCATCGACCCAGAGATTCCACTACATCTCTCCCGTTATTTCCCAAATTATAAACTCACCACCGCGGCGACCCCCCTTGAAACCCTGGCCCGTGCCCGCGATATCGCCCGGGAGTATTTAAGCTATGTTTACCTGGGCAATGCTCCGGGCGGAAGCGATACCTACTGCCCTGAGTGCGGTAACTTGTTAATCGAGCGGCATGGTTATGAGACCCGTGTCCTGACCGGTGAAAGCTGCGCCAGATGCGGCAGGGCGACCGGAATCGTGTTCCACTAGACTAGAGTGGACGTAATCTTTTGTTAAAGAAGCAAAGGCAGGAAAATTAGATGTCTTGCGGAATAGTTACCAAAGTGGATGTTTTCCTTAAAGCTTTTTATCCAAACAAACCTGGTCAGCCGGATGGTTGGGGCGTATGCAATCGCACCGGCGGTTTGGATTTTAAAGGATACACCTGAATTTGAAAATGAAGCGAAGCAGTGAACGTGAGGCCGCATTCATCCGATGAAGGTTACAATTGCACAATTGAATCCGGTGATCGGTGATCTTGCCGGGAATACCCAAAAGATTATAGAGGTTTGGGATCGGGCCAATCGGGAAGACTCCGATTTGGTTGTTTTTCCCGAGATGTTTCTGGTAGGCTACCCCCCTCAGGATTTATTGGAAAGAGACGGGTTTATCCGGCAAGTCGGCGATTCCTTGAAAAGGCTGGCACAAATCTCGGCCCGCTATCCCAAGACCGGGATACTGGTGGGCGCACCCACTCCCACCGGGGGTCATGTGGGGAAGGGGCTGTATAACTCGGCCATCTTGATTTACCGGGGCCAGATTATTCATAATCAGCCTAAATCGTTGTTACCTACGTACGATGTATTTGACGAGGCGCGTCATTTCGATCCGGCGCCGCAAATTGTCACGGTCCCTTTTAAGGCCGAACGGTTAGGAATCTCGGTCTGTGAGGATGCCTGGAATGATCCGGATTTTTGGCCTTCCCGGATGATGTACGATTTCGATCCCATAACGGAACTTGCCGCGCAAGACGCGACACTACTCCTGAATATCTCCGCTTCTCCCTTTCATATCGGCAAGGACGAGTTACGCTATAACCTTATCCGCAACCATGCCAGGAAACACGGAATTCCCTTTATATTTGTGAACCAAATCGGCGGTAATGATGAGTTGATCTTCGACGGGGGCAGTATGTGCTTTGATAAAAACGGCAATCCGCTTACGATGGGGCCGTTTTTTGAGGAATGGATTCAGACCGTGGATATGGATCGCGCCGGGGTCGCCCGGTTTTATCAGCCTCAGGAGAAGATTGAATCGGTATATAAAGCATTGGTGCTCGGTATCCGGGATTATCTTTATAAATGCGGTTTTAAGCGGGCGGTCATCGGACTCTCGGGTGGGATCGACTCCGCACTGACCTGTTGTTTGGCAACAACTGCCCTGGGCAAAGAGAATGTCCTGGGTATTGCCATGCCTTCCCCGTTTTCTTCCGCAGGCAGCATCGCTGATTCCCAACGGCTGGCTGAGAATCTCGGCATCGAGCTCTTAGTGATTCCGATTACGAATATCTACCATTCCTACCTCGATACCCTGGAGAATCATTTTCGTGGCAAGGAACATGACACTACCGAGGAGAACATTCAGGCACGGATCCGGGGGAATATCCTGATGGCCTTCTCCAATAAATTCGGTTACTTGGCCCTCTCCACCGGGAACAAAAGTGAACTGTCGGTGGGTTACTGCACTCTATACGGGGATATGAGCGGCGGGCTTAGCGTCATCTCCGATGTTCCCAAAACGATGGTATACCAATTGGCCCGCTTTATCAACCGGGATCAGGAGATCATCCCTGAAACCGTCATCGCGAAGCCGCCGTCGGCTGAGCTCAAACCGGACCAGCGCGATGAGGACACTCTTCCTCCGTATGAGATTTTGGATCAGATACTTCATTACTATATCGAGGAAGGTTACTCTGCTGAAGAGATTATCGCACGGGATTTCGCGCCTGAGGTCGTGCAATGGGTGATTCGGGCGGTAAATCGTAATGAATACAAAAGAAAACAAGCGGCACCGGGCTTGAAGGTGACCACCAAGGCTTTCGGGGGCGGCCGGCGAATCCCGGTGGCCAAAAAGGTCGATCTCGGTTTTTGACAAGATACTCATACGATTGGCGGAACTGCCGCCAAACTAAAACGAACCCGGAAGTTTTGGCTCATTAAATGCAACATATGCCGTTACCTTGTATATCAGTTAAATACGTTTTTAGGGAGTTGCGATCAAACCCGATAAAAGAAACGTGATGATGGCAGGAAAAAGGTAGTTGGTATCGTCGATTGTTTTTGTTGATAACAAATTGCGGCAAGCCGCAATTTAAAATTATCCGCAAAGTCTGCTAAAAAAGCAAACTTTTGAAGGATAATTATATACACATGAGAGATTGGAGCCGAGAATTATGAGTTCACCCGAATGGAAGAATATCTTTACGCGCCGGATGCCTATTGCGCCGCTGGGGATTATTCCCTTGGCAAGCAGCAGAGAATTGGCGGGGCTGATCGATCAACAACTGCTGGCCCAGCGTCGGAGCTTTCTTGAACATCATCCCGATTACGTCGCGGAACCCGGCTTTATGCCCGGTTCATTCCTGATTCCCTGCGATTGCATCCGTTTTGCGGATGGCTCGGGCAAGGCGGTGATCAATCAGACAGTCCGCGGTTCCGATATTTATATTATCGCAGATGTCGGCAATTACAATTGCCGTTTTAAGATGTTCGGCCTGGAATGCCCGATGAGTCCGGACGATCACTTTCAGGATATCAAGCGGGTGATTGCTGCCATTGGTGGCAGAGCACGCCGGATTACAGTCATCATGCCGCTGTTATATGGTGGGCGCCAACACCGGCGCCAATCCCGGGAATCACTGGACTGTGCAGTAGCCTTACAAGATCTGGAGCGGCTTAAGGTCGATAATATCTTTACCTTCGACGCCCATGACTCCAGGGTTCAAAACGCCATTCCACTTACGGGTTTTAACAACCTGCTTCCCAGTTATCAGATTTTAAAGACCCTGCTTGAAAAGGAGCAGGATGTGGTGATCGATAAGTCCCAGATGTTGATCATTAGCCCCGATGAAGGCGGAATGAGCCGGAGCATCTTCTATGCCAATGTCTTGGGCTTGAACGTGGGGCTGTTTTATAAACGCCGCGATTACACCCGGGTGGTAAATGGCAAGAACCCCATCATCCAGCATGAGTTCCTCGGTGAAGAAGTCGAGGGGAAGGATGTCCTGATCGTCGATGATATGATTGCCTCGGGTGAGTCGATTCTCGATATCGCCAAAGAATTGAAACGTCGGAAGGCGCGTCGGATCTTTTTCGCTGTCACATTTGCCCTTTTCACCGAAGGGTTACAGGAGTTCCGTGAAGGCTATCAACAGGGTCTACTTAACCGGGTATATGCCACCAACCTGACCTTTCAAAAAGAGGACCTCAAAGATGAACCCTGGTTCGTGAACGTGGATATGTCCCAGTTCATCGCCTATCTGCTGGAATTGCTAAATCATGACCAATCCATCAGTTCACTTTTCGATCCTTCCAAGAAGATCAGCGAATTCATTCAGAAATTTCAACGATAAATATCTCACATGAATTGTGTGAATTGTGGATACATGCCGCGGCATGTATCCACAAACATGTATCCACAACAACATGTATCCACAAGCATGCTCATATCACAGGGATGAATATGTTTAGGATTCCACCCAACATATCATCTTGTTTCGGGATACGTCGGCGTGGAGCCGGAGTATTTCATTCCTACCCAACCCGGTTTTAGCGGCAGAAAACTCCACCACCCGGATGATACTCCGCCACCGTTCCGCATCCGCCAACCATCGCAAGAGTTGACTGGGATGGTTCATAAAAAACTCGTGATTGACACGGGTACCCTCCACTGCTTCATTGAGTGCCACATAAAAGATGCCGGTTTCAACCAGGTCCTGGAAGAAGTGAGTGCCATAGGACAATTCCGGTATCATACCTGCCTGCCTACCCCCGGTTGATATTCCGGTTTGAAAAGCCAGTTCTCCCAAGACCGCAAAGTGATTGATCTCCGCGAATGAAACCGGAATACCCAGACTGGGTGTACTCGTTCCCCAGCGGCCCGGTCCCAGTAGGACTGTAGGTGATTCATCCTGCGGTGGGATCATCCGGTTTAACTTTCCAATGACCCGCGCCACTTGGTATTGATCGCTGATACTTAACCCGGTATACATTTGCGGCACCACATAGATGAATCGCTCAATCTGAAGTTCCTGATTACCGCCCATGAAATGACCGTGACTCTCTAAAATAACCCGTTCACCCGGGATATAATCCGGTAATGCCACTGGTTGCTGGTTGCAACGGACCTGCAGCGGCCGGCATTGAAGCAAGTTAATATAAAAATTCGTCTGCATCCTCTCGGGGGGCGCCTCCTGAGGGAGGCGGATACTTGGGCTTGCCGGATTTTCATTTTTTTCCCCTGAAATCCCGTTTGAAGGGTTTTCCTCGGGGTTAATGGAAAAATCCCGGGACGAGCGGAAGTTTACGGTGAATTCGGTATCGACCGGATGACCGTATGCCTCCTGCAGGGTTTGGAGCAACTCCTGCATCACCCGGGGGAATGGTGTCTCTCCGAGCAGCGGATCAAAATTGAACACCCAAGGCCTGCTGGGAAATCCCAGATCCGGGAAGCAGTCATCCGAAATGTCCGGAGTCGCGAAAAGCGGCAGTTGTCCGATGAGGTTCCGGTTAATCAGATCCTGGATAGAGATGGTCTCCGGCTGGTTTAGATCGAGGTTTAGAAGGTCCATCCCGTGTTGGGAGAAAGTCCGGATCTCTTCGGAACTGGTTTCGGTCCGGAGCAGCGGGTGGTCGAGCGCCACAAACCGTGCGTAATCGTCATCCACCCGGTCTACCGCCCGGGTTCCCAGTCCTAAAACCAAACGGAGCATTCCGGCCTCGGGTTGCATCTCCTCCCGCCAGACATAGAGATTGTGGGATAAAGCCACTCCCGCCAGATCGGGAAAGAAGTATTCCCCATGGTGTCCCCCGGAAACCCGTTGTACCAGCAAAGCCATTTGCTCATCGCAATTCGCCAGGCCTCGTTGCGCTCTGTAAGCCAGGGCGTCCCGGTTCATTGTACTCGCGTATACCTGGCGGACCGCCTGGATAAACCGATCGTACCGTTCCGTCAAGTTCCCCTGATTAGTACAGAAGACACTGGCGTATTTGCCCGCGAAAGCATTTCCGAAACTGTCCTCAAGTAAGCTGCTGGAACGGACGATGATCGGAGACTGGCCAAAATACTCCAGTATCTCGAGAAATTGATCGCGGATTATCTCCGGAAATTGGCCTGTTTCCAGTTTTTCTTGGAGGATTGTTGCGGTATTATAATAGTTCTCCGGCAGCTTTTGTTCCTGCCGCAGCTGCCAGCAACTATTCTCCACCAGATAGGTGTAGTAAACGTCGGAACCGATATAAAAAGAGTCATGGGGCTCTAAGAGCATATTCCAGTCGCGTTTGGTACTGGCGGCCAGGATGGCCCGGGCCAGAATCAAGCCAACCGCCTTTCCGCCGATAAAACCTGAGCCGATCAAGCGGTCCTTGATTTTCAACAAATCGTTAATGTTGAGAAACCGGCGGGCCAGAGTGAGGATCATTTCATCCCGGCTAATCATCATTTTTAGGAGTTTATCCAGGTATTGCCGGCGTTTCGCAAGAGTCCGGGAATCTCCGGCCGAATCTTGAATTGTTTCGGCCGCCTGAATAAAGAGATGATCCCAATAATCAAGTCTTCGGGCGGGATGACTCAGTCCTCCCCGGGGTTTGCGGGAAGCAAACAATTGCACCGCGTCGGCGCTGGTGGTCAGGGGAACGAAAACGTCACTCCCGTCTGGTGCCACATGGGGCAGGAACATCGTGGGAGAATACCGTTTCCAGACCTTTAGCGGGTGAATGTAGAAACGGTCATCATGATAAAGATCAAGCAGTATCTGGGTGGTATCGCGGATTCGGGCAATGGTCTGATAGGAATGGTGGTCTCGCAGCACGGCGAAATAAGCAATTGTTTTCAGGTGAAAGAGGTAGGGACAGGTGACCAGGAAGAAGTTGCCGATCATCAAGTCGGTTGACCATTCGGAGAGCAATTCCGAAAGGCAGTCAAAGACGTAATACACCCCTTCGCCTTCAGCTGTGATGACACTGCGAATCGCCGCAGAAAAGGCTTCAAAGCCGCGTGCGGCATTCACCGGTTCCAGCCGCACACCCGGGGCCGGATCAATGAGTGGTGAATGCCGGCCGAAGCGGAAATAGACCAGTTTCTTATGGGACTTGAGTGCCGCTGCGGCAAAAGCCCGGGCGAAATGACGATAATCGGCGATGTCATCCACTTGCCAGACGACGTTATCACCCAATCTCAAATCATCCAGAACTCGGTCAAGGCCAGTTAAACCCGAAGAGGCGCGTTCAAACTCCATAAACGGATCCTCCTTTCAGCCCTGAACCGGATCGCAGAGAACGGTTCTTTGGATGGCGGCAATCCGGCCCGGTGAGACTTTTTGCGCAAGTAATCTACTATTATTCGCGTCGTAATACAAAATTCCTATTCCCCACTTCCCCGCTCCTGGCCCTTTTCATCACCGGAATGCTAATTTCTGGCTTCAAAAATTTCCTCGTTTAATAGAATATATTGAGGCGGTAGTGAACTATTGGAAACCTCCTTTTTCAGCAGGTAAACCCCTATATGTATCCAATTTGTTCATCACGAAAGAAGCATTACGGGCCTACTTTTGGGAGGTGCGGCTAATGGAATCTCAGATCGCCGATTTGATCAAAAAAGACCGTTCCGAAAGAAAACATCAACATTTCGAGGGCACGTTTCTGGATTACCTGGATATCATCAGAGCCAATCCGGGCATAGTGCAACTGGCCCATCAGCGGATGTACCATTTGATCACGGATCCTGGGGTCAATGTGATCAAAACCGAGGAAAACCCCAGATTGCGCCGGATATACGGTAATGATATCCTTAAGCAGTATCCCTTTTTCACCGGGGATTTTTTTGGAATCGACCGGACCATCATGAAGCTGGTGCGGTATTTCCATGCCGCCGCCATGCAGGGTGAAGAAAGCCGTCAGGTATTGTATCTGGTAGGACCGGTCGGCGCCGGGAAGTCCTCTTTGATGGAGCATTTAAAACGGGCACTGGAATCGGCGCCACCAATCTATGCGATCAAAGGTTGTCCGATGCGTGAGGAACCTTTGCATCTCATCCCCAAGCATTTGCGGGCGAAGTTTGAGGAATTGCTCAAAGTGCATATCGAGGGGGATCTCTGTCCGTCCTGCCGGTATCTTTTGAAAAACGAGTATCAGGGGGAGTATGAGCGGTTTCCTATAGAGACGGTGGAGTTTTCGATCCGTTCCCGTAAGGGAGTCGGAGTGGTCCCGCCGGTAGATCCCAATAACCAGGACACCTCGGTACTCATCGGTTCGGTGGACATATCAAAAATGGATCTTTACCCCGAGGACGACCCGCGGGTGCTCGCCCTAAACGGTGCCTTTAATGTCGGAAACCGGGGAGTCGTCGAATTTATCGAGGTCTTCAAGAATGAGATCGAATATTTGCATACCATGATCACCGCCACTCAGGAGAAGTCGATCCCTTCTCCGGGGAAGGGAGCGATGATCTATTTCGACGGTGTAATTTTGGCCCATTCTAATGAGGCGGAATGGAATAAGTTCAAGTCCGATCATACCAATGAGGCTATTCTGGACCGGATTGTCAAGATTGAGGTCCCATATTGTTTGGAGCTAAACGAAGAGATCAAGATCTATCAGAAACTTCTAAAACACAGCAACTTCAGCGCGCATATCGCTCCGCATACTATCGAAATGGCCTCGATGTTCGCCATTTTGACAAGGCTTTCGCCCTCATCCAAAGTAGATCCCCTTACCAAACTTAAGATCTATAATGGTGAGGAAATTTTGGAACAGGGCAATACCAAGCGGGTGGACATCAACGAATTGCGCGAAGAGGCCACCAACCGCGAGGGAATGACCGGGATCTCCACCCGCTTCATCATGAAGGCTCTGGATATGACCTTGACGGAATCGGAATGTGGTTGCATCAATCCCTTGGCGGTTATGGAGACACTTGTTAAATCAGTGAAGGATCTATCGTTGCCTGACGATGAACGCAAGCGTTATCTGGGATTTCTCCAAGATACAATCCGTAAGGAATATCATAAGCTGCTTGAGTTGGAGGTAACTAAGGCTTTTATCCACGGCTACCGGGAACAAGCCCAGGATCTCTTCAACAACTATCTTGATCATGCCGAGGCCTACGCCAACCGGACCAAGATCAAGGACCGAAACACCGGGGAGGAATTGGAGCCGGATGAAAAGTTCCTCCAATCCATCGAGGAACAGATCGGGATCAGCGGCAGCGCGGCCAGGGGATTCCGGCAAGATGTGACGGCCTATATGTTCTTTGTCCTCCGCAACGGTGGTAGCCTCGACTATCAGAGCTATGAACCGCTAAAGGTAGCAATTGAGAAAAAACTGACCGCTTCGGTCCGGGAAATCTCAAGAGTCATCACCCAAGCGAAGGTGCGGGATAAGGAACAAAATGAAAAGTACAACGCGATGGTGGCTGAGATGAAAGAGAACGGTTACTGCGATCATTGCTGCAATGTGGTCCTGAAATACGCCGCCAATAATCTTTGGAAAGACTGAAAAACGGAGGGAATCCGATGGCCATCTTTCGGGAAACGGCTGGGGACTCGGGGCGTGCTGCGGAAGATCGGCGCCGTCACAGGCAATTGGTGGAAGAGTCGATCAAAAAAAACATCGGGCAGATCGTCGCCGAGGAGAGCATTATCGGACAGAGCGGGACGAAAAAGGTTAAGATCCCCATCAAGGGTTTAAAAGAGTATCAGTTCATCTACGGCCGGAACCGGCCGGGAGTGGGAACCGGCGATGGAGATGAGGCCCGCGGCGATGTGCTTCAAAACGGCGGGAAACAAGGTGCCGGCAAGGGCGGTCAGGGCGCGGGGAACGAGGCCGGGGAGGATATTTATGAGACCGAGATCACCATGGAGGAACTGATCAATTACCTCTTTGATGATCTCAATCTCCCTTTCATGGAACGAAAGCAGCTGGCAGCCATCGAGACCGTTACACGGAAAAAACGAAGCGGGTACCAGCATAAGGGCACCCCGCCCCGTCTAGCAAAGAAACGGGCAGTTATTGAGAAGATCAAGCGGCGCCAAGGAACAAGGCGGGAGCCGCCGGATACGGGAGCCGGTTCCCCGGAACCGGCCCCGGTCGATACCACTCAAGAGGATGTAACCGGTGCCATGGATTCAGTAGGAGCAGGCTTACCGTCTGGAACGGGGGTGGAATCTTCAGAAGCAAGCGGGCGTTTCCCCTTTCGGGAGGATGATCTCCGCTACCATCGGGTTCGTGAGGAATACGCCCCGGATTCCAATGCGGTGGTAATCTGTATCATGGATACCTCGGGATCCATGGATCAGACCAAGAAATATCTGGCCCGGAGTTTTTATTTCCTGTTGTATCAGTTCATCCGGATGAAGTATGATCGGGTGGAATTGGTCTTCATCGCCCATACCACCCAGGCGGTGGAGGTTAACGAGGCTGAATTCTTTCACAAGGGTGAATCCGGCGGCACCTATATCAGTAGTGGATATGAAAAGGCGCTGCAGATCATCGAGGAACGCTATCCGCCTATCCATTGGAATATCTACGCTTTTCATTGCAGTGACGGAGATAACTGGGACGAGGATAACGAAAAAGCTTTGGCTCTAGCAAGGCGATTGTGTGAGGTATGCAATCTCTTCGGTTACGGCGAGATCATGACCGGTTCCAGTACGATCCGTAATCTATATCGCCAAGGCATCGATGCCAAGAATCTGGCCTTGGTCAGCATTGCCGGACGGGAGGATATCTGGCCGGCCCTCCGGGATATGCTGGCAAGAGAACAAGACTAAAATGTTAGGAGCAGCCCATGAGCGAATTCACTCTTGCCGAGTTGGAAACATGGAATCAGCGGATTGAGGATTGCGTTCAAAAGGCGGGGCTTGATTATTACCCCCAGGAGTTTGAGATCTGTTCTTATGAAGAGATGCTTGGGTACGAGGCCTATACCGGAATGCCCAGCCATTATCCGCACTGGAGTTACGGCAAGGCCTTCGACCGGCAACATACCTTTTACCGCTATAACCTGACCGGTCTTCCATACGAGATGGTGATCAACTCCAATCCTTGCCTGGCCTATTTGATGCAGGACAATACCTTGTTGCTCCAGATTTTGACCATCGCCCACGTATACGGGCATAACGACTTTTTTAAGAATAACCGTCTTTTTAAGATGACCCGGCCGGAATTGACCATCGAGACCTTTAAGAATCATGCCGATCGAGTCCGCGGTTATATCCAGGATCCCAGTATCGGGTATTTCAAAGTGGAACGGATTCTCGACGCCGCCCACGCGCTGCGTTATCAGACCAACCGGACTCCCGGAAGGCGGCCCGAAACTCCGGCCGAACAAAAGGAACGACTGCTTCAGGCATACTATCGCCGCATCCGGCAGGACCAGGGGAATAAGGATTCTTCCGAAACACCGCCGGATCTGAATAAAATTCCGCTGGTACCGGAGGAAGATTTACTTTGGTTCATCGCCGAGTATGGACGGCTCGAAGAGTGGGAACGGGATCTGCTCCGGATCGTCCGAACCGAGACCGAATACTTCCTGCCGCAGATGGAGACCAAGATCATGAATGAGGGTTGGGCCAGCTTTTGGCACTACCGGATCTTGAATCAACTGGAACTGTCGGCCGATTTCCATTTTGAATTTCTTAAACGCCATCACCAGGTGATCCGCCCGATTCCCGGCGGCTTAAACCCTTATCATCTGGGATTTTCGATCTTTACCGATTTGGAGCGCCGTTTCGGGATTGCCAAGATCTTTGAGGCCCGGGAGATTGAATCGGACCGTTCCTTTATCAGACGGTATCTCACCCGTGAGCTGGCACAGGAACTCCATCTTTTTGAGTACCTGGCTGAGGGAGATCGAGCCGTGGTCACCGAAGTGGCCGACGAGGAAGGCTGGGAGAAGATTCGGGAAACACTCTGCCTTAATCTTGGGGCGGGGATGATCCCGACGATCAGAGTACGGGAACTCATTGCCAAGGATCGGACCTTGATTTTGGAGCATGAGTATGACGGCAGGGACCTGGAGCTGACGTATGCCGGGGAGACCC
>DASVMB010000442.1:0-3424 GCA_036384575.1 Bacillota bacterium | reverse complement strand
GATCCTTTTACTCATCAATACAACCTCCTCAGTTTATTTTACTTCCCTTTACAGTTAACAAACTCCCTTGGAATTCCAATTGTTGCCACCGTGTCCATACATAGGAATTGATCGATAGTTTTTTTCTCAACCCCCCCTCCAGTAATCCCTTTAATTATTATCTGATTACTAAGAATTAAGTCTTTTGATAAACCGGAACGCCCGAATGTTCCGGTTAAAGTTGATCTAATTTCTATAATTCCTATCGAATTACTAGGTTATTACTATAATAAACTTGCATCCGGGATTTGTCAATACATTTTTCCCAACTATGGTTTATTAAACTTCTATATCCTTAAATTGGGCAATCATTCGCTAAAAAATAACCGGAGGATTCACTCCCCCGGCTTGAAGTTATTCCATCCGGAACTCGCTTTAAAGACAAAACTGACGTATAATCCCTTCCGCAAAAATATCGGCCATCATTAACGCCTGAAGTTCAATCCGGTCAAAGGTAGCGATATCCTCGGCAAAGTTACCTCCCAATCGCAATACCGCTTCGGATTTGGTCAATGATAAATGCTCATACCATAAAGCCCGCATCTGTTCAATATCCCAATAAGGATTGATCTGATTTAAAAAGCAGACGATCTGATCCGCATTTTGATACCATCGGGTCTCGGCGTCGCTTGCCCCTTGGCTATCACCGGCTTTGGCCGCCTTGACCAGTTCGGCCGCGATCACCAAATGAGCATTGATTAATTCGCCGAACTTATGGCCAATCTCCGCGCCATAGAAGGGCGTAAACGCCGCTTCAAAATCGGTATCACTGCGAAGCAACCGCTGAGTGGTGGGATCCAAATCGGGCAAGCCCGCCGCAATGCTGATGATAACCATTCGGGTCCAATAAACATGCTGTTCCCATAGAAGACGCATGGATTCCCTTAGATTTAGCTCTGTTTGACTGACTACATAACCATAGGTGCCACCGCAACCCGCAGCATTCCCCCAAGAACTTTCCACTATCGCATCGCCCCCTGATCTTGGACTTTTTAACATTATATGTAGAACATCGTTATCGGACCATGTCGAAACAGGGGTGCTCCCAATTTGGAGGGAGTAGTACAAAAATCATATGCCTCTTCAGTTGTTTTTGATTCCAATTGCGTAACGTTAGAGTTAATCAATATAATCGACTCAATTGTTGTCGACTCTATAGATCTAATGTTGACAAGAAGTTCATAGCGAATTATAATCAATTTGTTAATAAATAAGTGAATTGATTAACTAAATAGTTAATAAAAATGAAAAGGAGCATATTGATGCCATCACAATTACGGCCCCCGGCTGTACCACTGATTACTGTCGATCCCTATTTTAGCGTTTGGTCCTTTGCGAACCGTCTTTATGATGACTTTACCCGGCATTGGACCGGAGCCAAAAATTCTTTGACCGGCTTCGTTTGGATTGATGACCAACCCTATCGCTTTGCCGGCAGGATGGATCCATCCCAAGATCCGGAAGATCAGGAACCCCCGGAAATGCTGCAAACGGGGCTCTCCATTAAACCGCTTTCAAGTATTTATATGTTTGAGGCGGGTGGCATAACCCTCCAAGTCGACTTTACCACCCCGCTGTTGCCGGGGAATCTGGATATCTTGTCCAGACCGGTGTCTTATGTAAGCTTTACCGCACATTCTAACGATCGGCGGCCTCATCATTTGAAACTGTATTTCGATGTCAGTGCCGAATGGTGTGTAAATAACCCCAACCAAAAGGTGGTTGGGGGCCGAAAAAAACTAGGGGCCGGTATTTCAACCATGTATATCGGCACAGAGGAACAGGCGGTATTGAGCCGTTCCGGTGATGATCTCCGGATCGACTGGGGTTTTATCAATCTGGCAACTAACGATTGCTTTCAAACCGAAACCGTCATCGCCGCGAACCGGATTCGCCAAGATTTTATCCGGCATGGTGAGTTGCATACCAAAGATTTAGCGGCCGGGCCATCTGTGATTGGCAGTGATAATCCGGTGATGGCCTGCGCCATAGATCTTGATGAAGTCAACGGCATGCCGGTTTCCACCTTTGTAACCTTAGCGTACGATGATATTGATTCCATCGGGTATTTTGGGAAGCATTTGCCGGCCTATTGGAGGCGTAATGGTTTAAGCTTTTCGGAGATGCTGGAATCGGCCATTTCCGAATACCCGGAGATCATGAGGCAGTGTGCGGAATTCAATCAACGGCTCAAAAATGATGCGATTCAGGCCGGAGGTTCCAAATATGCGGATATCCTATCGTTAGCTTACCGCCAGGCCATTGCCGCCCATAAGCTGGTGGCGGACAGCGAAGGCCAGGTACTGTTTATCTCCAAAGAATGTTTCAGCAATGGGTGTATGGCTACGGTGGACGTCAGCTTCCCCTCCATTCCCTTGTTTTTGCTTTATAACTCTGAACTGGTCAAAGGGATGATGCGGCCGATTTTCAAATATGCGGCTTCCCCGGAATGGACATTTGATTTTGCACCTCATGATATCGGCCAATACCCTTTGGCCAACGGCCAAGTGTACGGGAAGGAAAAAAATGAAATATTACTTCGTTATCAGATGCCGATTGAAGAATGCGGCAACCTTCTGATCATGATGAGTGCCGTTTGTTCGATGGAGGGCTCGGCTGCGTTCGCCGGAGAAAACTGGGATCTGCTCTTAAAGTGGGCCCACTATCTGAAAGAACACGGTCTTGATCCCGAGAACCAGCTCTGTACCGATGACTTTGCCGGCCATCTAGCCCATAACGCCAATCTTTCCATCAAAGCGATTGTCGCCTTGGCTGGTTTCGCCAAACTTTGCCGAATGCTTGGAAAGAACGAAACCGCGGCCGAGTTCCTGAAAACCGCCCAGGAAATGGCCGGGCAATGGGAGAAGAAAGCCCAAGAGGGGGATCATTACAAATTAACATTCGATCAGCCACATACCTGGAGCCTTAAATACAATCTGCTCTGGGATGAACTCCTGGGTCTGGGTATTTTTGCGCCGGAGATTCACCGGAAGGAACTTGATTATTATCTCCAAAAACAGAATCGGTATGGAACGCCCTTAGATAACCGCAGCACATACACGAAAGCCGACTGGCTGGTTTGGGCTGCCGCTCTGGCCGACACCAAGGAAACTTTTGAGCGACTGGTTGAACCGCTGTGGCTTTTCTTAGATGAGACGCCCAGCCGGGTACCGTTCACAGACTGGTACGATACGGTTTCGGGGCGCCAGATCGGATTTCAACACCGCTCGGTGGTAGGCGGGCTTTTCGCCAAACTATTAAAAGATCGGATCAAGGGGAGATCAATTCATTCCTTTTGAGTTATAGATAACTGACGGCAATATATTGACGGAGCCCATCGGGCTCCGTTTTCCTTATGTCGCCACCCGTGGCTCTCAGGTTTATC
>DASVMB010000441.1:0-4446 GCA_036384575.1 Bacillota bacterium | reverse complement strand
CAAGAAGCGGACCTAAGAAATGTCTCCAAGACGATTTCATAACGCACTCTGAAGATACCTTATTTAGGGGTACGTTCTGCGGGGCTATCGCGGGAATTCTCAAAGATAGTATAGATTATATCTTTTACGCAGTGAACACTGAAGGAGTATTCTTTTGGTCTTTTGCTTCCGTTATTGCTTTCGGTAAACTACCCAAAGGGTTGTTTCCGGATATATTTGGGTTAACTCTGGAGATCATCTTTAGCGCCTTTTTAGGATTCATATATGCCGGGGTTACGAAAAAAATCAAAACCCGGCATTATCTCATCAACGGCATTTTCTTTGGCAGCATGGTTTGGTTTTTGATCAGGGCAGCCATCGTCGGTTATAAAATCAACGAGCTAAAAACTGTAGGTATACCGGTTCGCCCCTTCATCACCTGGTTCTTGTCGCTGGTATATGGAATTACGCTCGCATGGTTAGAAAGAAAGCTTTCTCCGAAAACCTCTTAACCTTTAACAACATTTTCTTTTTTCATATCTGCTTTCTATTCCCCTAAAAATTGAGCAGTAAAACTCCACTATGCCAAAAAAGAGAGGCCCCAAACCGCGAAATTACAAAATGACGAACCACATTTATCCCCAACAGAGATGTGCATATTACCCTGCCTCTATCAACTATCCAACCTTGATATTTTGCAAAATTGACTACTGCCATGCTTTCATCGGTTGTAAGGAATTTGCTTTTATAAATCTGTATCGTTTATAATGAATTTAGACACTTTTCATGAATGCCCCACACTATGAAGACCGCAATTACGCCAATCAATGGAGCAATCATCGCCATGAAGGTCCCAATCAAAAATCATGTAAACTGCTGCAGAAGGTGTTCAAGATCGAAGGCGGCAACGCCAAAGCGGATGGGATTAAGGTATTCAAAAGGTACTTCTATACGTTTCGATTATCCCAGGCAACCAATGGTTGTCATTTTTGTTATCCCGGATTGGTAGAAATCCCATCGCTATCTTTATATTCTTAGATGGAGGTGATGAAGATGAAATTTCAAGATTCACTCCAGTTGTTAAGAAAACAAAAGGGAATCTCTCAGGAAAAATTAGCCGAGAGAATCGGAATATCCAGACAGGCAGTGGCAAAGTGGGAAGTTGGGCAGTCTTACCCCGACATGAAAAACTTGATCATGTTGAGTGATTTATTTGGAATCAGTATTGATAAGCTTGTAAAAGATAATGATGATCAAAGTTGCTTATACGAAGATGGCAAACAACAGCCGTATATCGATGAAAAAGTGATCGAATTCTTATGTAATGCCAAGAAAGCCACTTACGCCGGCAAAGGAAGGGAAACCGCTCCTTCCAGGCCACGTTCTCATGACTTACAATATACGGAGAACAATCTAAAGTACATTGATACCTACTTGGGCGGAGAAAAATTCGCAGGAGAAGAGGCATTATGGTGTGATGATCTCCCGTTTTGGTCCATGAATTACGTTGGCCGGATTATCGCCGATGGTTTTTCCGGAGATTTTTTGAAGGAATGCTTGCTCTTGGTACAAAAAGAATATCCGTATCGCGGACCATTGGTGCATCAAAACGGGGAATATACGTACCATTGTGTCGTAAATGGTGAATTTGAGTGGTTCACCGGCTATGAAGAAATATTCCGCAACGATCTGAAGGTGTACGAATGCCGTTTCCATGGCGGCTGTATTAAATAATCATGAAAAGATAACCCTTTTTTTAATATGAAATGCTGCGTGACATCACGAAATATTAAAGATTCCTTGGGATGCATGAGTAAATATACCATTTCATCTTATTACAGGATGATACGGCAAAAACATCACTTGACAAAATTAACAATTTATGATATAATAAATAATTTATTATTGAAATTTACCTGACCGTATGATAGGATCAGGTTATTGAGTGATCGTTCGTTGATTAACGGAAATACGAAGCAACCTTTGAAGAATAATTCGGGGGTCTTATGAAAACTCTGCCGTGCAAAGGATGTCATGGATTATGCTGCGGCCCGGTTCCAGTCACCCGGCAAGAACTGTGGAATATCACAAGAGAGATCCGATCCATGCCTCCAAAAGTCCGTTTTGAGCTGGAAAACCAACCGCGCCATTTCGGAACCTGCATCTTCTACGATCTGGCTCAGGACAAATGCGGCATCCATCAAGTAAAACCCTCAATATGCCGCGCTTTCGGCCATTATAAGAACTTGGCTTGTTTTCGCCAACCCGGAGCTGCCGCCAACGAAGACTGGAATGTCCTGGAGCTTCCAGCCGGCTTACTCACGGTTGATTTCACCTGGAAGGATTTCAATTAGGCTGAATGCTTCTTGAGAAATCATTGCCCTCCGCCCTAAAGGGGTATTTCTCCATGAAAAATCCGGCAACTAACCCAGTGAGTCATGAAAAAGATGAATTAACTATAGCCGATTTTTCCCTTGCCGAATTTCAGGAGATGTCGCATAATAGAATCGATCGCGCGAGATCAATCTTCTTTGAAAGGAGATGGTTGAGGTGAAATACGATGATAGGTGGTGGAACGTCTAAGGACGTTTGACGTCTAAAGACGTTTTACGCCTGACGACGCTGCACCCAAAGGTCAGGGATGGGGAATTCTCCCCACCCCTACTTAAGATCGGTGCGTTTCTCAAAAAACAATCTTTTCAAAGGAGGTGAAACCATGAAAGCTGAACTGGCATTCGTCAACTCTTCACGTTTAGAGGAGGCTTTCATTGGTGATTTACAGAAATGGAAAGGAGATTCTCCCGGCTGAACTCTTGCGGGAGATCCAACAATACGTTCAGGGAGAATTGATCTACATTCCCAAGCCGGAGACCTCCCGGGCAGGCTGGGGTGAACGGAACGGGACCCGGGAGATCCTGCGCAGCCGCAATACTGAGATATGCAGTTTATATTGGAGCGGTTCACCTGTGGCTGAGCTGATCGACCGCTTTCATCTCTCGGAAGACAGCGTGAAGAAGATCATCAGTCACTCCAGAAGGCAGTAGATTGCGCCCATGCTGTGGGCGTACCTAAAATAGGGCCAAGTGCCCTATTTTTATATGTTACGACAAAACGAATCGCCTTCATTGGCGGACCGGCCAATGATGATATCTCCGCCAAACGTATTCGAGATCGGCGTCCATGCCGCCGAAGCTTTACTAAATAAAATGAAAAACCCTAACCTCCAAATCCAGTACAATATCATCTCGCCAACCCTGATTATACGCGAATCCAACAAACCACCCCATCTTGTAAAGTAAAGGATCATAGCAGGTTATTTAAAAAATGTGTCGAATATTTACAAATCTTGCTCTTTTTTAAATTGCCGCCTTAATCAATCCCGCACCGGAAAGGATGAGTTATTTGCGGAAAGTATGGCTAAACGCGTATGAAAAGGGAATCCCGGGGCAGCTCGAGTATCCCGACACAACCTTGCCGGCAGCATTAGCGCAGATCGCTAGCGAATTCCCAAACAATCACGCCTTGGTTTACCTCGACTATTCCTGGTCTTATAGTGAGCTTGATAAACTGGTATCCCAGATGGCCAACTTATTAATCGGTATGGGTATTAAGCCTGGTGAAAGAATTGCGATTCACCTACCCAATTCACCCCAGTTTGTCATCGCTTATTACGGCTTATTACGCGCCGGCGCTATTGCCGTTCCGATTAACCCCAGTTCCACCGGGGATGATTTTGAATTTATCCTCGAAAACAGCGGTTCCAAAATACTTGTCACTTTCAGTGACATCCTGCCGAATCTGAAGTTAGACGCCGCGATAGGCATAAAAATTTTGGTTACCCATATCCAAACTCCTTTTGCTCCCAACCAGGATTATCAAATCAGTCCAGTTCCTTCAGTTACCAGATTAGAACGGGTTTTGTTTGATCAATCCACTATCAATCCCGGGATTATGATCAGCCCCGACGCATACGCCAACCTGCAATATACCGGAGGGACCACCGGGCGCTCCAAAGGGGCCATTTTGAGCCATCGCAACCTCATTGCCAATGCCTGCCAATTCAAGCATTGGTTTAAAAATAGCTATAATCAAGGCGAAGGACGGTTTATCGGCGTAATTCCGCTTTTCCATATTTACGCCATGACTACCACGATGAATGCCCCGATAATTACTGCCTCAACAATCTTGTTACAGTCCAAATTTGACATCTCGGAACTGATGCATATCATCGAAAGGTACAAGCCTAATTTGTTCATGGGAGTACCGGCCATGTACGGGGCGATTACCCTGCGACAGCAACATCCGGATATGAGTTCCATCAAAGCCTGTATGAGCGGCTCGGCCCCCTTGCCGCCGGCGATTCAAAAAAATTTCGAGTACCTCACCGGTGGTAAACTTGCCGAAGGATACGGCCTTTCCGAGGCTTCCCCCATCGTCTGCTGTAACCCGATTTACGGTAATGTTAAA
>DASVMB010000440.1:0-3257 GCA_036384575.1 Bacillota bacterium | reverse complement strand
ATATGGGTATCAAGTCACTCTACTTCTGCAGGGTCGTGTGGCTCTTTGCCATATGAAACCCTTTATCGCAAAAGAGGCTAGAAAGTGGGGCGTTTTGTGGGGGAAAACTCCTAGGCTATTCAATATTTTGAGTTCCATCGGGGATTGCAGTGTGGACTAAGTGGTAATCCAGTCTCGCTTTTGGCGACAAGGCGGAGAGACCTTAAAGGGAAACCACCGTTCCGGTGACGGAGCGGAGGTCTTTGGGAAAACCTACTGGACCTAAGCCATAATTTTTACTCGATGGATACCATCCCTACATATTTTGTGTTTGGAGGTTTTCTTGAGTTCCAATTCCTGGCGGATCGCCAAGATCGCCTTATTTACTTTTACGTTTTCATTAGTTATATCCTTTTTGTTCCAGTTTTCATTGGCGTTATGGTTTTCTCTTGTGGTGTTATTCTTTGTTGTAGTGATAGGGATCGGCTTCGATTTGATTGGTACGGCGGTCACCGCAGCGAGCGAGCCGCCTTTTCATGCTATGGGGGCCGACCGGATCGCCGGCTCACGGCAGGCGATTTATTTGATCCGTCATGCCGATCGGGTTGCCAACATCTGTAACGATGTGGTCGGTGATATCGCCGGAACCATTGGCGGTGCCATCATCGCCAGTATTGGTGTAAAACTCTCCGCATTACTTGTATTCCTACCGGAGAAACTGGTAGGTGCGATGGCAATTGCCCTGATTGCCGCCTTAACCGTGGGCGGCAAGGGCTTGGGTAAGTCCTACGCCATCCGCAATGCGAACCGGATTGTTTTCACAGTCGGTAAATTACTCAATCTTACGAGATTTCCTGGAATAACCGACCCCAAAAAAATTAAGGCCCGATCTAAACAACGAAAGGCTAGGAAGAGTGGATGAGCGATTATACGCTCTTGGAGACGATTAAGGAACCATCCGATTTGAAGCGTTTGTCCAATCAGGAACTGGAGAATCTGGCCGGGGAAATTCGCCGCTTTTTGCTGGAAACAGTGGCCCAGACCGGTGGCCATTTGGCCCCAAACCTCGGCGTAGTTGAATTAACTCTCGCCTTACATACAGTTTTCGACAGCCCGCGGGATCAAATCGTTTGGGATGTCGGCCATCAATCCTATATTCACAAATTGATCACCGGTCGGTTCGCCCGGTTTGACACTTTGAGGCAGTATAACGGGTTAAGCGGTTTCCCCCGGCCCGATGAGAGTATCCACGATGCTTTCGGTACCGGACACAGTTCCACATCGATCTCGGCCGCATTAGGGCTTGCCAAAGCCCGTGACTTGTTGGGAGAGACCAATAAAGTTGTGGCCGTCATCGGCGACGGTTCGCTTACCGGAGGTATGGCCTTCGAAGCCCTGAACCATTTGGGACATCTTCAGACCGACATGATTGTGGTCCTCAACGATAACGAGATGTCGATCTCCAAAAATGTCGGCGCGCTTTCGCGTTATCTTACCCGGATCAGGGTCAACCCCCATTTACGGCGGCTGAAATACGACATCCAGGATTTTATCCAGAAAATTCCGCGGATCGGACAAGCCACAGTCAACTACCTGGAAAAACTCGAGGATAGTTTGACTTTTCTGGTGATTCCGGGCATGTTCTTTGAGGAGCTGGGTATCAGTTATTTAGGTCCGATTGACGGTCATAACATCACCGATCTCAAGATGATCTTCAACCACGCCCGGGAACGTAAGGGGCCGGTCCTGATTCACGTACTGACCACCAAGGGGAAAGGGTATTCACCCGCAGAAAAATACCCCCAGAAGTTTCATAGTACCGGGTCATTTGAGTTGAAAAGCGGACGGAAGCTGGAGCAGTCTCCGGCTAAGAGTTATACCGATATCTTTGGAGCGACCATTGTCGATTTGGCGCAGGCGGATCCGAAAATTATCGCCGTTACGGCGGCTATGGCCGACGGTACCGGCCTCTCCGATTTTGCCAGAAGATTCCCGGCCCGTTTTTTGGATGTGGGGATTGCCGAGGAACACGCGGTAACGATGGCTGCCGGTCTGGCGAAAAAGGGCTTTCGCCCGGTAGTGGCGGTTTATTCCACTTTCCTGCAACGGGCTTACGACCAGATCATTCACGATGTTTGTCTTCAAAATCTTCCGGTAGTTTTCATGCTCGACCGGGCCGGACTCGTGGGGCCGGATGGGCCGACCCACCACGGGATCTTTGATCTCTCCTTTTTGCGGCAGATCCCCAATATTACTGTGATGGCGCCAAAAGATGAACCGGAGTTTCGTAACATGATCTATACAGCCCTCCGGATGAGCGGTCCAGTGGCGGTTCGTTATCCCAAACGTGAGGTTCCCGGCGGCGGGATCGATCCTGAAACATACCAGGATTTGGTCCCGGGCAAGGGCGAGGTCCTGCTGTCAGGGGAAAACACCGCAATCATCGCCATTGGTTCTATGGTTCAAACTGCCCTGGAAGCTGCGGATCACTTACGAAAACTGGGCCTAAACTGCACGGTAGTTAACGCCCGGTTCGTCAAACCCCTCGATGAGGAGATGTTACTGCAAATTGCCAGAACCCACAAACAGATCGTGACTGTGGAGGAGAATATGGTTGCAGGAGGTTTTGGATCCGCGGTCCTGGAGTTTTACACCCAAAATCGGGTTAAGAATTTAGATCTCCGGATACTCGGCATCCCGGATCAATTCATCACTCACGGATCAAACGAGGTGTTACTCCATCAGTGCGGTCTTGACCCGGAGGGTATCTGCCGTGCCGTCCGTGAATTGAACCTGCCTCTTGTGGGAGTGCGGGCCCGGGTCTAGCCATCTTCAATGAATTATTCAACCACTAAACACACGAAAAGCACGAAAACGATTGGTAAGATTTTTTCGTGTATTTCGTGACTTTCGTGGTGAATTCAGGTTTTCGAACCCAAGCAGCTACCCTAAAGGGGCGAATTTCTTTTTTATAATAATACTTGTCGGTTTAAGGCGTGGCTTCGTCAGGATTTGATGACAATAAAGAAAGGAGTCTTTGAAAGAACGTCATGGAAGAAAGGCCATATCGTTATTTTGATCTGATTCTTGGCGTATTCGTTGCCATCTTACTCATCAGCAACCTCGTATCGGTGAAGGCGGTCCGGATCCCGGTTCCGTTTACCGGATGGCATTTTTCCTTCGACGGCGGAACACTGCTTTTTCCATTCAGCTACATCTTCGCCGATGTCTTGACCGAAGTATACGGATACGAACGTTCACGCAGGGTTATCTGGTCC
>DASVMB010000439.1:0-12266 GCA_036384575.1 Bacillota bacterium | reverse complement strand
CTTAACCGATTACGGGATTGGGGTATTGGAAGTCAACCCCGCCAACATTCGGCAGGTGGTAGCCAAACATTACATCTACCTGAAAAAACGCGGGTTATTTTAAACTGGGTTTGTATGGTAATGTGAGTCGTCTCTTTAGCTCATTCATGAGCCGTCGGATCTATCGGTCTTCCTATGGAACAAAAGACGCGGTTTAAAATAGAGAAATAACAGAATGGCGGTTACGGCGGCAAATACCAGCCGGACGGATTCAGGGATGAGGTCGGTGCTAATGGTGCTGAAAAAGCCTTCAATCAATCCCGCTACAATCAGCATGCAAATGGTGCCTGCCAATAATTTGACTGCTTTGATGCCGCAGGTTTTTAAGGCATCGGAGCGGCTGTAATCGCCCGGGAACAGAATGGCACGGGTCAATAACAGTCCTGCCGCGGCTGACAGGCCTATGGCGGTCAGTTCAATCACCCCGTGGGGTAAGATCATTGCCCAAAACGACAGTAAGTAGCCTTTTTGAAAAAAAACCGCTGCTAAAACTCCTAATATGAAACCATTGAATAAGATGGCCCAACAAGTTAGGGTACCTAACAGCATACCGCCGCCGAAGGCTTGAATGGCAACCTGGATGTTATTATTCATGATGACGGAGGAGACATAGGGTCTGGCAACTAATGGTTCATTGAACCAAGTTTTTTCTTGGTAACCCGAAAAAATGCCGGTGGTAAACTTTTCCGGCAGCAACCCGGCGATGAAGTCGGGTCCGGCTATATATCCCCAAAATCCTGCAGCCCAGCCGGCGAAGAGTAATGAAAAGGCAAACAGGATCACCCGCCAGTTTTCGCGGAAAAGTTCAGGAAATTCATGAACGATAAAGTCACCGAGTTGGCGGAGGGTTGATTTTTCTGTTTTGTAGATGTAATGATAGGAGTTGGTTGTCAAGTCATTCAGAAAACTGGTAATCTCATCGGGCAAGCCTTGAGTTTTTGCCAAAGCCAGATCCGTTGCGGTTTGCCGATAAAGAACCGACAGTTCAATCAGCTCTTCCTTGGAAAAAGAGGTTAATTTCCTGCCGGACGCCTTTTTCACCAAGTTCTGCAGCCGGATCCAACGTTCCTGCCGGGCTTGTACGAAGGGAATCGCCATGATTTCACTCCTGATTGATAGTTATCATAGAGATCAAAGAGAGGTATCCGCGATGAATGAGGTTTATAAAGTGATTACTCCGGAAAATGTGGAACTGGATTATGAAGTTGCCGGCATCGGTTCGCGTTTTTTGGCAATCGTCATTGATACATTGATTCAGTGGGTGTTGATCATCGGAATTTTAAGTTCCCTCGGTATGCTGAAATTGGGCGAACTTCGGAGTAAAATTACCCACTGGTCTACTTCATTCGCCGGTTCATTGCTGATCGGCTTGTTGTTTTTGGTGTTGATCGGTTATTTTATCATCTTGGAGACGGTCATGAACGGCCAAACCGTCGGCAAAAAGTTGGTCAATATCCGGGTTCGCAAAGAAGGCGGTTATGCTCCTTCTTTTTGGGATGTTCTGCTACGGAATGTGATCCGGATGGTCGATTATTTGCCTTTTTTTTATGGGTTTGGAATGATAACCATGTTTTTCAACCAAAAGGCCAAACGGCTCGGTGACTATGCCGCCGGGACCATTGTCGTCAAAGAATTACCCCGTCGCAAAGTTAAAAAGTTTCTAGATGAGCAGGCAGCCCAGACGGTTGTTTCACCCGGGGAATCTACAGCTGTGATTGAGCGATATCCCTGGTTACCCGGGATCGTGCCATCGATCACCCAAGCGGACTACTTAATCATGAAGAATCTTTATTCACGGCAGAAAGAATTAACGACTGGCCGGTCTTTAGCCAAAACTCTGATTCAAAAAGTTGTATCCGCTTCTATTAAAGCAGAAGATTTATCCATTAACGAAAGTGATATCATGGAAGTGTTAGCCGAAATGATCGTTCTTTATGAGAACCAGCAGTTTTAGTTGAATTTTATTTATTCTTCGGCAATGATGGAGGGATCTCCTGCCAACAAATGGATATTTTCCATTGAAGACAAGATATCATTGGAAAACATTACGGTGTCTCAAAAAACGAACCGGGTATAAATTAACCTAGATTTAACATATTTCCTCACACAAATGTGTTTTTTGTACTATAATAGGGGTTAAGAAAAGCCATAAGGCTTTTTTGAACTTTATATTTTTTCTGGGGCTTTTTGACATTAGCTGACAAGCTTGTCGAAGGGAGGCGAACTTCGATGGTTGAACAGAAGAAGGCTCCTGCTACGAAGAAGCCGGATACCCAGAAACCCAAGAAATAAGGGCGCGAAAGTCCTCCATATCAATGGATATGGAGGACTTTTTAATAGGTGCGCCCGAGTGCTCTCTATAAGAACTATAAAACTTATTCAAAGAAAATTTTTATGTCTCTATTGAATATGATGAAATTAAATATATAATTATTATGGCAGACAATATTTTTGGCAGACAATATTTTGCAATCAACATTGATCAACCGTTGTAAAGGAGGAAGCCACATGGAGACGCATATTTTGGAAATTTCCGAACGAATCAAAGGAATGCGGGAGATTCTAAATATCACAGCCGAAGAAATGGCGGATGTTACCGGAACCACGATTGACGACTATCTTGCGGCGGAAAACGGAAATTCGGATTTTACATTTACATTTCTCATGAAATGCGCGCAAAGGTTCAAAGTAGATATTGTGGAATTGCTCACCGGGAGTAATCCCACGCTTTCGTTTTACACAGTCGTGCGAAAAGGCGGGGGGCTTCCGATTGAGCGCAGAAAGGGATTTGATTACAAGCATCTGGCGTATCGCCTTAAAGACAAGATGGTCGAGCCGTTCCTTGTGACCGTTCCGTACAACCAGAAGGAACAAAACACCCCCCTGTATTACTCGACCCATGCGGGGCAGGAATTTGATTACATCCTCAAAGGCAGCCTCAAAGTGGACCTTGACGGTCATGTGGAGATTTTAAACGCCGGCGACAGTGTATTATATGATTCGGGCCATCCGCACGGCATGACAGCCATGAACGGTGCGGACTGCCAATTCCTGGCCATTGTAATTCCGAAACCCAAAGAAAAAAATCAATAATTACTTGCAATCGAAAGAATATCATTCAAAACAAACTCAAAGCGAGCATGGAATTCCGCTTTGGCCCGCTTTGAATTCAACGAGAAAGGAAAGACCATAACAATGCAGGGCCTTCACCTGAAGTACGTAAATGAAACCTATGATAAAAAAGGAATGTTAAAAGCCTTCAGCTTGAATGTTCCGGCTGATTTCAACTTTAGCTTCGATGTTGTGGACGAGATGGCAAGGTTGGAGCCTAACAAAAAAGCCCTGGTATGGTGTGACGATACAGGCGCCGAAAGGATCTTCACCTTTGCCGAGATCAAGAAATACAGCGACCAAACTGCTAATTTTTTTAAAAGCCTTGGGATTGGAAAAGGCGATATGGTCATGCTGATCCTCAAGCGGCATTATGAATTCTGGTTTTCCATTGTGGCATTACATAAACTCGGCGCAGTCGCCATCCCGGCAACACACCTTCTTACCACGAAGGACCTTGTGTACCGTTTCAACACGGCAGGCGTGAAAGCCGTGGTCTGTACGGCCATGGGCGAAATCACAAATTATGTGGATGAAGCGCAAGCCGAGTGCCCCTCGATTACGATAAAAATTATTGCCAGGGGAAAAAAGGATGGCTGGCATAGTTTTACGGAGAATATGGAAGCTGCGCCCGAAAACTTTGAGCGGCCACGGGGAGCCCAAAAGCAAAAAGTAAGTGATCCCATGCTCATATATTTCTCCTCCGGCACCTCCGGCCTGCCTAAAATGGCCTGCCATAATTTTGCGTACCCTCTGGGGCATATTACCACCGCAAAGCACTGGCAGAATGTAGACCCTGATGGATTGCACCTTACCGTTGCCGATACGGGTTGGGGCAAGGCTGTATGGGGCAAATTGTACGGCCAATGGCTGATGGAAGCGGCGGTTTTTGTCTATGATTTCGACAAGTTCGTACCGGCGGATCTGCTGGCAAAAATAGAAAAGTACAAAATCACCACCTTTTGTGCGCCGCCCACCATCTATCGTTTCTTTATCAAGGAAGGCATCGAAGGATTCGACCTTTCTTCGCTCCAATACGCAACCGTTGCCGGAGAGGCGCTAAATCCCGAGGTGTTCAATAAATTTCACCATTACACCGGATTAAAACTCATGGAAGGCTTCGGACAAACCGAGACGACACTGACGGTATTAAATTGGAAGGGTATGGAACCGAAGCCCGGCTCCATGGGAAAGCCTTCTCCCCAGTATGAAATCTCGATCGTGGATGAAAACTGTCAACCTGTTCCAACGGGAGAAGTCGGCGAGATCGTTGTCTGTACCAAGCACGGCAAACCTGCCGGTCTTTTCAGTGGTTACTATAATGACAAGGAAAAAACCGATGATGTCTGGCACGACGGTTATTATCATACCGGAGATACAGCATGGCAGGACGAGGACGGTTACCTCTGGTACGTCGGCAGAACCGACGATGTCATCAAATCCTCCGGTTACCGGATCAGCCCTTTTGAAATCGAAAGCGTACTCATAGAGCATCCCGCAGTATTGGAGTGTGCCGTTACCGCCGCGCCGGATCCTGTGCGCGGGCAGGTCGTTAAGGCAACCATCGTACTCACGCGTAACTATACTGCCTCCGGCGAACTGGCGGAGGAGATCAAAGATTATGTTAAGCAGGCTACAGCGCCTTACAAGTACCCACGTATCATCGAGTTTGTCAGTGAGCTGCCCAAAACCATAAACGGGAAAATCCGCCGGGTGGAATTACGGGAAAAGAGCAAGCAAACAGGGAAATAAAGAGGTTATGCGGCCTGCCGCATAATTTAAAGAAAAAACCAGCCAAAGGCTGGTTTTTTTATGTCAGGCTACTGCAATCCGGTATTGAGCGATTAAACGTTTTTCGCTCTGAATGAACCGGGTTAATGTTATTTCCAGGGAATCGTCTCGGCAAAAACCTTATCGAAATTGCTTTTATCGACGTTGACGATGCCGGTATCGATAAATTCGGTAACATTCTTCCCGTTCAACAGATCCACCATGGTGCGGACCGAGAGCTCACCCATAGCGGTAAAGTTCTGGCCCACCAGGGCATTGGCCAGACCATCCTTCATCGCCACCATCACCGGGTAGAAGGTGTCCATCGAAACCAGGATGCCGCCTTTCTTGACCCATGCCTTGATATTGGGCATCGAGCCCGGGGCGGAGAAGAACGGCCAGCCGCCCACGACAAAGAAAGTATCCAGTTTGGGATTGGCCTTGATATACTGCTCCATCAGTTCGACGGCCCGATTGGTGTCATCGTCGCAAGCCAGGGTGTTTAGGTATTTGAGGTTGATCTTCTCCGCTGCCACCACTTCTTTGAATCCCTTGATCCGGTCGTTGAGGTTCGGGGCAGCCAAGCCGCCGGTTAAGAGGGCGCAGGTCAGGGTCTTTCCGGCCAGTTTACGTTCACGAATGAGTTTCACCATCGCGGCGCCACATGCCTTACCGGCTTTGTAGTTATCGGTACCGCAATAAAAAACCCTCTTGCTCTGCGGCGAGTCGGAATCAAAGGTGGCCACCTTGATTCCGGCGGCTGTCGCCCGGTCGATTACGTCCTTTAAGGCTCCGGCCTCGTTACAACTGATAATCAGACCGTCAACCTTCTTTTGAATTAGGCCTTCGATGATGGTTACTTCATTGGCGGCGTCCGCCGTGTTCGAGCCGGTCCAGATGAAATTGACCCCCAGTTCCTTGGCGGTCTTCTCACCACCGGTTTTGGCATCAAGGAAAACCGGGTTGTCAAGGGATTTCGGGATCATGGCGATGGTCGGTTTTTCGGATGCCTGAAGCGCAACTGCACTGAACAGTCCAATCATCAACACCAGCATACCCAGGAATAATCCAAACGTCTTTCTCATTTCGTTTCCTCCTTCGTTTGATAACCGATCCGCGCTGGAAAATCAAACCTCACTGGTGTTCTCCCTGACGATCACCTCCCGCAATTGCTTTTTTTCCTGGTACACCAGGCGAAATCTATCGAAAGCCACTGCAATGATGATGACAGTGCCGATGGCGGTTTGCACCCAATAAGGGCTGACGTTTAAAAGCACCAATCCGTTACGGATGATTCCCATGATGGCCGCGCCGAGAATGGTCCCAAGTACCGTTCCGGAACCGCCGGTGGTGCTGGCTCCACCGATAAAGACCGCTGCGATGACGTCCAGCTCATATCCAAGGGCCAATGTAGACTGGGCGACTCCCAAACGGGCCGCACAGATGATCCCGCCCATCGCCGCCAGGATACCGGCGAACATATAGACGAAAACTTTCAACCGGGAGACATTGATCCCGGATACCTTGGCGGCCTCCTCATTTCCCCCCAAGGCATAAATACGCCGTCCCAGTACAGTCCGGCCCAGAAAGATCGCAAAAATGATTGCGATGACGATCATGTCGATGACCGGGTAAGGAATGGGGCCCAGGTAGCCTTGGCCAAGTCTGGCGAATAGCGGGGGAACCGGAACGGTGTAACCTTCGGTGATGGCGTACGCCAACCCCCGGCCGATACTCATTGTTCCGAGGGTGGCAATAAACGGAGGCAAATTCATCTTGGTGATACAAAAGGAGTTGAATAATCCCAAGATGGCGCCGCCGATGATTCCAAATCCAATCGCCAGGGGAATGGGATAATTCAGATTGTGCATTAGGAAACCGGTGAGTACCGCTCCGAACCCCATGATCGAACCTACCGAGAGATCAATCCCGCCGGTGATGATGACCATCAATTCCCCGATGGCTGCCACCGCAATATAGGAAAATTGGCGTGCAACGGAGAAGAGGTTGTCTGTTGTGGGGAACGTGGTCGGGCAGGTAATCCAAAGCACCAGGCAGAGAATGAGCAGAATCGAAAGGATCCCGATGATCTGCGATTGGATAAGCCTGTGCCACCGTGAAGCTATGAGTCCTCCGTTGCTTCGCCGGTCCGGGGTTCGATTCGCAGACCCGGGTTGGGTTAGAGCATTATTTTGCCGCATGGCGCGACCCTCCTTTGTTTTTCCATCTTCTATCTGATGGCCAGAGCCATAATCCTCTCCTGGGTGGCCTCTTCACGGCTTAACTCGCCGGTGAGTCTGCCCTGGTGCATGACGATGATCCGGTCGCTCATCCCCAGGATCTCCGGAAGTTCCGAACTGATCATGATGATCGCCACTCCCTGCCGGGCCAGATCGGACATGATCCGGTGGATCTCAGCCTTGGCGCCGACGTCGATTCCCCGGGTCGGTTCATCGAGGATCAGTACTCGGGGGTTGATAACAAGCCATTTCGCCAGGACCACCTTTTGCTGGTTCCCCCCGCTCAATGTGGCGGTTACAGTTTCCATGGAGGGTGTTTTGATCTTGAGCAGGTCGATGGCTTCCCGGACGGTCTTCCGTTCTTTGTGGAATCGGATGAAGCCTCCGGCTTGTAAATCCCGTAAAGCAACCAAGGTGCAATTTTCCCGGACCGACATTCCCAAAATCAAACCCTGATTGCGGCGATCCTCGGTCACAAAGGCGATTCCACGCCGGATCGCTTGTTCCGGTGTTTTGATCGCCACCGGTTGCCCGTTGATATAAATCTCCCCGCGGTCACGCCGGTCCAGGCCGAAAATTGCCCGGATGAGTTCGGTGCGGCCCGCTCCAACCAGGCCGGCGATTCCCAGTATCTCTCCCTTTCGTAGCTCGAAGTTGATATCATGCAATGCGGGGGATGAAAGATGGTTGACCCGAAAGACCCGTTCTCCGATGGGAACCGGTTCCTTGGCGAAGATATTCTTTAGTTCCCTGCCGACCATCAGGCGGATGATTGCCGCCTCATTCAAGTCGTTACGTTCCAGTCCGCCGGCATTGGCTCCGTCCCGTAAGACCTGGACCCGGTCGGCGATGGTAAAGACCTCGTTTAGGCGGTGGGAGATGAAGATTACCGCTACACCCGATGCCTTCAGGGTGCGGATGATCCCAAACAACAACTGGGTTTCACCCTCTGTCAGCGATGAGGTGGGTTCGTCCATCACAATCAATTTGGCCTTTAGTGAAAGGGCTTTGGCCACTTCCACCATCTGTCTCTGGGAAACCGGTAGACTATGGACCGGGGTTTCCGGGGAACAATGCAGGCCCACGCGTTCCATTAAGTCCCCTGCCAGTCTCCGGGTGGCTCCAAAATCCAGAAATCCACCCAAACGCTTATTCTCGCGGCCCATAAAGATGTTCTCCGCAACACTTAAGTTGGGAAGGAGATTTAGCTCCTGAAAGATCACACTGATACCCAGTAATTGGGATTCATGGGGCGAGGTGATATCCACTCTTCTGCCTTCAAAAAAGATTTCACCGCTGTCTTTCACGTAAACGCCGGCCAGGATTTTGATGAGAGTCGACTTTCCCGCGCCGTTCTCGCCCATCAACGCCAGGATTTCGCCGCCAGCTACAGCGAGATCCACCTGACTGAGGGCGACTACTCCCGGGAAACGTTTACAGATCTTGTTCATCCGCAAGAGTTCAGTCATGACAACACCTCCTGAGAGGCAGCACTTTGAGACTTCTTGAGAGAGGATGGAAAATTTAACCTCTCACACCCAGTATAGAAAACCGGGGAGCGGATTTGAATGGAGGATTTTTTATTTTACTGCGATATTTTTTCTCCTCGGTAAATAAGAAACGGCCTTGGAAAATGAATAAAAAAGGGAAGATTTGATGGCACAGCACGGGGTTACATCTTCTTGGAAAATACGGGTGGGAGAATGCCTGGATTATATGGGATTATGGGGGATATGCTTCGCCTCCCTCCATATGTTCCCGGTACTCGGTAGGCGTAAGACCCACAACCTTTTTAAAACAGTTACTGAAATAATACGAATCGTTGTAACCCACCTCAGCCGCGATCTCATAGATCTTCATCGCGGTATGCTTGAGAAGCTCCTTGGCCCGCTTGATACGTCGTTCGGTGAGGTAATCGATGAAATTCTTGCCGGTGCGCTCCGTAAATAGCAAACTTAAATAACCGGGACTGATCTTATAGCGGTCGGCCATTCCGGACAGGGTGATCTCAGCGGCGTATTGATTGTCGATCTGGCATCGGATCTCATCTACCAGAGTTTGATTGAGCGAGGTGCGTTTCCGCTCCGTATATCGATTTATCCGGTCGAAAAACATCAACAGAAATTCTTCAAGTTCCCCCAGGCTTTCGGTGCGGTTTACATCGGTCAAAGGGGAGAAAGCGCTTCCGAAAATCTCAACCGGGTGATAACCTAATTCATTGAGAGTGGCATAAGTCAGCAGGATCAAGTTACTGGCGAGAGTACGCAAGGATTCCGGAGGCATACTGGAGTTTTTTAGTATCCCGATAAAAGCGGCTACATCATCCCGGATTGCTCCGGCGGCTCCGATGCGTAAATCGTCGAAGATCCGGTTTTGGTGCAGATAGTAGAATTGTTTATGATAAAACGGATTATCCAGATTGAGATCGCGAATGGAAAACACCCGGTTGGGACCGTGCAGATAACGGTATTGCAATGCCATACAGGCTTCACGGTAAGAAGCGGAGAGATCCCCGAGGCTATGATAAGTATTTCCGACGCCGATAACCAGGGGTTGCTTCAAGGAAAGCTGCAGTTGATTGAGAAATTCCTCCAACCTTAGCCCCAGGTTCTGATCGGGTTCGTAGAAGATCGCAGCCACTTGGTTGCGGAGTTGGTTAACAAGGAAATGGTTATAGCCGCTATCCGCAAATATCCGCTTCATCTGAGTCAGGAGCATCAGGTTGATGAGGTACTTCTCCTCCTCGGTCTGATGCAGCAAGTTTTCGGGAATTTCCACCACCGCCACCTGGCACGGTTTGCTCTCCAAATCCCCGAGGCCAAGAAAGTTTAGTTCATCGCCGCTAGTGGAGCGGTTCCAATTATGGTTTAAAAGATTACTAAAGAATTTTTCCCGTAAAACCTCGCGGTTTTTATGGAGCTGCTCCCTGAGCAAGAGAAGTTCGGATTTTTCAGCCCGCTCCTGTTCCAATTGGTTTTTTAAACGGGTCACGGTCTCCAGGAGTTTTTTGCTGGTGAATGGTTTTAAGAGATAGTCCGCGACATTCAATTTGATGGATTCCTGGGCGTATTCAAATTCGGCGAAGCCCGAGATAACGACGATTTTTCCCTGGTAACCGTCGGCCTTGAGAGCCTTAATGAGTTCAATCCCATTCATCTTGGGCATCTGAATGTCGGTTACTATAATGTCGATGGAATAGTCCCGGAGTAGATCAAGGGCTTCGAGGCCGTTACCGGCACCAAGAACCGGATCGAAACCGAATTCCTTCCAGGAGACGTTTTCCAGAAGTTTTTGCTGGATCCGTTCTTCATCTTCCACCATGAGCAGGCCGGTCATGTAATCCCTTCTTTCACTCTTTTGGTTTATTCACGATCAGCGGCAGATGAACCGTGACCACTGTACCTTGATCGACCGCACTTTCCAGCCGCAGTCCGTAATCCTTTCCGAAAGCCAGCTGGATACGGTCGTTGACATTGCGCAAACCGAAAAAACGTCGTTCGTCACTGACCGCAGCTCCATTCAGGCAGCGGTTGATCTCCGTCACTGTCGCTCCGTCCATTCCCTTGCCGTTGTCGATCACCTTGATAGAAACATGCTCCCCCTCACAGTAACCTACGACTGTAATCAGTCCGCCGGGGTGCTCCAATTCCCGGACACCGTGGTAAATGGCGTTTTCCACCAAGGGCTGGAGAATCAGTTTGATGGTCTTTTTATCTAAAACCCGCTCTTCCATGGTGATTTCATAATCATATCCATCCCCGTGACGGAATCGCTGAATATAGAGGTAATTTCGAACATGCTCCACTTCATCGCGGATGGCGATAAACTCCTGCCCGTGGCTGAGACTGATCCGGAAAAAGGCGCCCAGGGCCTCGACCATATTAATAACATCCTCGTTTTTATTGGTCTCTAAGAGCCCGATGATCAGATCCAGGGTGTTATAGATAAAATGGGGTTTAATCTGTTCCTGGAGTGCGATCATCTCCGTCTGCCTGCGCTTTTTTTGTTCCCGGACACTTTCCTCCATCAACCGCCGGATCCGTATGATCATTTGATTGAAGGCCTCACCGAGTTCCCCGATTTCATCATGGGTCCCAATCCGGACATTGGTGGTCAAATCCTCCGCAGCGGCGCGCATGGACTGTTGCAGTTTCTTCATGGGTCTGGTAAGGAGGCCTGCCAATGCTATCGCTGCCAGTGTCAGCACGGCGATGGAGGCGATGATCAATGCCAGTGAAACTCCCGTAACCTTCTGCATTGCCGCGGTCAATTCATTCTGACTGGAGAGCCCGATAATCCTCCAGTTTGCCGGATAGAATTCTTTGATGGTGATTACCCGGTACTCCGGCCCGGTTTTTGATGAGAAAAATCCGGGCTGCCACTCGCTGGTTGCGGATTTTCCCAAGAGGGAGGTTAAAGGCTTTCCGATATATTCCGGTTGAGGGTGGTAGATGATTCGATCCGTGCTGTCGGCCAGGAAAACATAGCCGGTTTTTCCCAGACGAATGTTGCGGCAGATTCGGTCCAACAGTTCGACATCCACGTCGATGCTCATCATCCCCAGGAAATTGTCATAATCCCCCCGGATGGCCCGGCCGACTGTGAAAACTTTACCTCCAAGCCAATCCGGGTGAGGTTCCCAGATCCGCATCCCGTCCCGGGAAGCGGGCTGCCGGGCCAGGGTTTGAAAGAGCGGATTCAGCCCGCGATCAATATGGGTCACGCCGTAACAACCCACGCTGACCCCTGCCGAAGTAGTGATCGCCACGTCCCGGAGATCGGTCTTGAATTGTTTGATATTGTTTAGGTTTTCCCATAGGCGGAAGGTGTATTTACGGTTGCCTTCAATATCCCCGGCCAGGCTCAATTTGATAAATTGAACATGATAGTAGTCGTTGCGCAGTTCCAAAATACGTTCCAGATCACTGAGATAAATCTCAAGGGAACGATCGACGCGATCAATAACCGTACTGGTATAGGTCTGGACATTTTGCTGAAGGATATCGAGGTAAACCCGGTATGAAACGAAGGCCAGTAAAATCATAGGGATGATTCCGAGGACCATAAAACACAGGATGAATTTGGAACGGAGCGATCCTAATCCCG
>DASVMB010000438.1:0-4621 GCA_036384575.1 Bacillota bacterium | reverse complement strand
TCCATTTGTAGAAGCCGCCTTCTCATTTCTTGAAAAAGAGTACCAGACAAAGGTGACTAAAGGTACACTCAATCTAGCGCAGTCACCGTTTCCTGGGAAGGATGTCAATGTTGTGATCGGACTATCCGGTTCTCTCCGGGGTCAGGTCATCTTCTGCCTATCCATAGAGACGGCCCGACAGATCGCATCGCGGATGCTCTGTGGAATGCAGGTAGACGACTTCGATGAGATCGCCAAGAGCGCCATCAGCGAGATGGGCAATATCATCAGCGGTACAGCCACCACCATTCTAAGTCAAACGGGTATTTCCTGCATTATTACACCGCCCTCGTTGCTATTGGGCCAGGGGATGAGTATTTCCTTTAAAGACATGCAGATACTGGTGGTTCCTTTAAGCACCGATATCGGTGAGATAACGGTGTTAGTGGCAGTCAAGGCGACTGAGGAAAACCCTGCACAAAGCTTGTAACCATCAAGTATATCGAACCTATCCTTCTTCGAAAATGGAACTTTTCCTGATTAGCTCCGTTGACTGGGATGGTCGGAATGGTAAAATAGTTAAGTATTCAACTAACCATGCGATTCGGTTTCAAAAACGAACCATTCCATGGTAATCTTCGGAGAGGGGCGTTTGTTATGCAACCAATTAACTTGGGGATCATCGGTACCGGTATCGCCGCCCGCGATCTGCACTGGCCGGCTTTACGTCGGATGCCGGAGAAGTTTACCATTAAGGCAGTCTGCAATCACACCGAGGAGAAGGCGAAGGAGTTCTCCCGTATGGTGGGAGGGGTCCCATATGTTACGGACTACCGCCAACTCTTGGAAATGCCGGAGATTGACGCGGTCGATATTACCCTGCCTATCGAGTTGAACTATGAAGTGGTCAAAGCGGCGATGCAGGCAGGCAAGGACCTAATTGTAGAAAAGCCTCTGGCAGCCAGCCTGCCCCAGGCCGAAGAATTGGTGGAATTGGAAAAAGACTTTGCCCGGGTGGCAATGGTTGCCGAACAATTCCGCTACCGTTCCCGGTTTCAACGGATCAAGACTCTACTCGGCGAGGGACGGATCGGTGAACCCGAAGCCGTATTTTGGAATGGCTTCACACGGACGGATCCTACCAACAAATACGCCCAGACCAAATGGCGCCTTCATCACCAGTATCCGGGCGGTTTTGTCACCGATGGCGGCGTCCACAATGTCGCCGCTTTACGGGAAATTTTAGGTGAGATTACCGTGATCGGCGCCTTTACGAAAAGTTTTAACCCGTCCATCGGCCAAATGGACTCGATCAGCCTCCAATTTACTACCTCTTCCCGGGTCAGCGGTGTATTGAACCTGTTTTTTGGGGCCACGGGTTACACCGAGAACCGCTTGATCATCCTGGGAAAAAAAGGTGCCATTACACTCGAGAATGATCGCTTAACCGTCTCTGGTGACAATCAAACCGCTATGACCGAGGAGTTTCCGGATGATCTGGGCTTTCGCGAAGAACTGGAGGACTTTTATCAATCCGTCCGTACCGGCCGCCCTGTGAAAAGCAGCTTTAAAGAGGCTTACCTCGATCTGAAGGTAATTCTCCATGCCCTGGCTATGGCCGAGTAATATTCCCAAGGGATTCCAAGGAGGCGGACTTCCCTGATGCATCTGACCGCCAAACAACGCCGTTCGCTCATTATCGGGCTCAGCCTGTTTTTACTGGGCGCCAACTTGATCCAAGCCATTTTCCGCTTCAACATCAATCGCCGGCTTTTTGACAATCTGAACTACATCCTGATGTTCATCGTGATCGGCCTTGCACTGACCGGGCGTAAACCTCCCAAGGACCCCGGTTCCGACCGGAAGTCTTGACTCCTCGCCAGTGAAATAACCCTCTGTTTGAGGAATAACCCCCGAACAGGGGGTTATTCCTTATCCCCGCGCATGCGCTCCCTTCCCGCGGATCCAAAAACTTTTTCAAAAGAATATTGTATTCATCCATACGAAATGTTGACAGTCTTGTTGGAGAACGAATAAAATATAATTTACGGAAATGAATTCCGTTATACGGAAAATGGGATTCGTTCCGGAATTTTTGTATCCGTAGCGAGAAAGGTGAAGATCATGGAACAGTATGGTTTCCCAAATCAACAAGGTCTTTATGACCCCCGGTATGAACATGACGCGTGCGGTATCGGAATGGTCGTGAATGTGAAAGGAACTCCATCCCATGAGATCCTTGATCAAGGCCTCACTGTCCTTCTAAATTTGGACCATCGCGGTGCCCGGGGAGCCGAGGCCAATACAGGCGACGGCGCCGGTGTGCTTCTCCAACTGCCTTATAAATTCTTTCATAAAGTCAGCACCGGATTGGGTTTTGAGCTTCCCGCCCCCGGGGATTACGCAGTGGGAATGATCTTCCTCTCTCAGGATCCATCGAGACGTGCGGAGTGTGAGAAGCTTTTCGCCCGTTTTGTACATGAGGAGGGCCTTGTGATGCTGGGGTGGCGTACCGTACCCACCTGCAACGCAACTCTTGGCGATTCCGCTAAAGAATGTCAACCCTATATCCGGCAAGCAATTATCGGCCGGAGTCCCGCCATCGAAAGCGGCTTAGCCTTTGAACGCAAACTGTATGTCATCCGGAAACGGGCCGAAAAAGCCATCCGTTACTCCGGGGTGAATTTCGGTAAATCTTTCTACGTGGCGAGCCTCTCAAGCCGGACCATTGTCTACAAGGGAATGCTCACACCGGAACAGTTGCGCGATTTTTATCCCGATCTCTCCGATCCCGATATGGAAACCGCACTTATCCTGGTCCACTCCCGTTTCAGCACCAATACCTTTCCCAGCTGGGAACGGGCTCATCCCAACCGCTATCTGATTCATAACGGTGAAATCAACACTCTACGCGGCAATATCAATTGGATGCATGCCCGGGAGTCCATACTCCGGTCGGAGCAGTTCGGTGAGGATATTCACAAAGTCTTGCCGGTGATTAGTAGCGACGGGAGCGACTCGTCGATGTTCGATGAATGTTTGGAATTTCTTTCTCTGACCGGGCGGACATTGCCCCACGCCATGATGATGATGATTCCCGAGCCGTGGTCGAAGCATGAGACCATGAGCCCGTCAAAGAAGGCTTTCTACGAATACCATAGTTGTCTGATGGAACCCTGGGACGGCCCGGCGGCCATGGCATTTTCCGATGGACAAATTGTCGGCGCAGTTCTGGATCGGAACGGACTTCGCCCCGCACGGTACTATGTGACCAAGGACGATCTGGTGATCCTGGCTTCCGAGGTCGGTGTCATTCAGGTGCCGCCGGAGCGAATCCTTGAGAAAGGGCGTCTCAAACCCGGAAGAATGCTGCTCATCGACACCCGGGCCGGCCGGATCATTAGCGATGAGGAACTCAAAAGCAGCTTGGTCTCAGAACAACCCTACCGGGAATGGCTTGACCGTTACCTGCTCTCCCTAAATAGGCTCCCGGAAGCGCCGCTACCACCCGAAGAGACCGAGACCTTGACTGCTCGGGAGAAGATCTTCGGCTATACCTATGAAGATCTGCGGCAAATATTGACCCCAATGGCCCGGGATGGGGTTGAACCGGTCGGATCTATGGGAACCGACATTCCACTGGCGGTCCTCTCTGATCAGCCCCAGTTACTCTATAACTATTTTAAGCAACTCTTTGCCCAGGTCACCAATCCGCCGATTGACGCCTTACGTGAAGAGATTGTCACCGGTACCGAGACGATGTTGGGTTCTGAGGGTAATCTACTCGATCCGCAACCGGAAAGTTGCCTCCAGCTGAAGCTGGCCAATCCGATCCTCTCCAATGAGGAACTGGCAAAGATCGCCCGGCTGAATCGGCCTGGGTTCAAGACGGTAACCCTACCGATCCTCTTCCCAGTATCCAGTGACGGTTCGGGACTCCTGACGGCGATGAAAACTCTCTGTCAACAGGCGCATGAGGGGATTAAGGCTGGAGCCAATATTCTGATCCTTTCCGACCGGGGAGTCAGCCGTGAAATGGCTCCAATCCCTGCATTGCTTGGGGTTTCCGGACTCCACCATTATCTCATCCGTGAACAGCTACGCACCCAGGTTAGCCTGGTAGTGGAGTCGGGCGAACCCCGGGAGGTTCATCATTTTGCACTCCTGCTCGGTTATGGTGCCTCAGCCATCAATCCTTACCTGGCCTACGAGGCAGTATCCGACCTGGCCCGCCGGAATATGCTTAATGATTGCCCCGATGAACACAAGGCGGTGAAGCATTACACCAAAGCGGTGATTAAAGGAATCGTCAAAATTCTCTCCAAGATGGGCATCTCCACCATTCAAAGTTATCAGGGAGCTCAAATCTTCGAGGCCATCGGCTTAAATGAAACGTTAATCGATCAGTATTTCACCGGAACACCTTCCCGAATCGGAGGAATCGGTCTTGAGGCCATTGCCCGTGAGGCGCAACTCCGCCACGAACAGGCTTTTACGACGATCCAACCGGATAACCGGGTTTTGGAACCCGGCGGGGTTTATCAGTGGCGTAAAAACGGCGAGCATCACCTCTATAATCCGGAGACCATCTATAAACTCCAGCAAGCATGCATCAACAATGATTATCAACTGTATAAGGAGT
>DASVMB010000437.1:0-5781 GCA_036384575.1 Bacillota bacterium | reverse complement strand
ATGACCGTTGCGTTCATCCTTATTCTCACCTTAGCTACGGGGAAGCGAGGTTTTTGCCATTATCTTTGCTGGATATCCCCATTTATGATCATCGGAGGGGCAATTCGCGCCCGACTCAAACTTCCGGCGCTTCACTTAAGGACTTCCCCGG
Source organism: Bacillota bacterium (assembly GCA_036384575.1). Lineage (GTDB taxonomy): Bacteria > Bacillota > UBA4882 > UBA8346 > UBA8346 > DASVMB01. Next base: position 5,630 of record DASVMB010000437.1, on the reverse strand, counting down.
AATCATGTAACTCCTGTGGGCAATGTGCACGAAAATGTCCAATGTCTCTCCCGGTGGACACTCTCGTTAAAACTGGAGTAATCAACCATTCAGAATGCATTCTCTGCGGCTCTTGTGTCGATACCTGCCCCAAAGGGACCATCCGGTTCGCGCTGCAGCCCCTATGTTACAGTAAGAAACATATGAAAAAATACATAATCCGAATCAATCACCCTTGAGGTAAAAAAATATAACCCCTCGCCCATTATCACGGGCGAGGGGTTAAACCGCGCTTAAGCTACTTTATCGTTATCAACTCATACTCCTGAGTCCCGAGCCCAATCTCCTCGGCATGATTGAGGCCGACCTTCCAGCTGGTTTTGGGATGGATGCAGGTGAACTTGTCCTCACCTTCCCGGTAATGCTTTTCGTCCAGGATGGAACCCTTCATCACCGGCGCCTGATTAACCAGATCCACACAGGCCCGGTCGAGGGCGACCGGATCGAAGGAAGCCGCGATACCGATATCGGGAACGATCGGCAAGTCGTTCAGATAGAAACAATCGCAGTCCGGGGAGACATTCATGATGAAGTTCACGTGGAAACTGGGTTTATCCTTCACTACCGCATAGGCGTATTCGGCGATCTTCTCGCTTGAGACATCCGACGATTGGCCCTCTCGCACCTGAGCCGCGTCGTCACGGCAGATAAAGATGCATTGGCCGCAGCCGATGCACTTCTCATAATCAATCTCCGCCTTTTTACCGGCATTGAAATGAATGGCTCCCTGGGAACAGTTCTTGATGCACTTGCCGCAGGCTATGCAATTCTTGATATCGATCTGCGGTTTGGAGCCGGAATGCATGTCCAATTTCCCCCCGCGGGAACCGGAACCCATGCCGAGATTTTTGATTGCGCCCCCGAAACCGGTCATCTCGTGACCCTTGAAATGGTTGAGGGAGATGACGACGTCCGCTTCGGCGATGGCCGTTCCAATTTTTGCGGTTTTGCAGTTCTTACAGTTGATTTCAATGTCCTTATAATCGTAACCCCTCAAGCCGTCGGCAATAATCACGTTACAACCAGTAGCCATCGGATTAAAACCATTTTCAAAGGCCGCCTGAAGATGATCCACGGCATTGGCCCGTTTGCCGGTATATAAGGTGTTGCTGTCGGTAAGGAAGGGCATGCCCTGCGCCTCTTTGATCAATTTAACGATCTGGGCGGCATAATTAGGCCGCAAATAAGCAAGATTCCCCGGTTCACCGAAATGAATCTTGATCGCGACCAGTTTATCCTGGAGATCAAGCTGTTCGAATCCGGCCTTCTTGACCAGCGCCTCAAGCTTGTGCAACAGGTTATGACCCGGACTGGTCCGTAGATTTGTAAAGTAAACCGTTGCCTTTTTCATGGTACCTTGACTCCCTTCGAAGCTTTTGATGAAACGATCCGATCTGTGCCCGGGGCTATCCCGTAAGTTGACACTGTCCGCATAGAACGGTTCACTACTATCGATTATACGATTACCACGAACCCGAATTTTCAAACGCTTTTGCGGACGATAAACAATCGGAACGATCTTGGTTTTCCCGTTTTTCTACAAAAAGAGGAAATTTCCTTCTCCAAAAGAAATCATTATCGTGGGTGAACGTTTAGCGGAGGAACTTCCATGAAAAAATTTTGGATATCTCTTGGTATCATTATATTGCTGTTTGCCTGGCATATCGTTCCCGCCAGGGCCGTGGAGAATGACCGCATTGGAATCCTGGATTTTAGCGGAGCCGACGATCCGGAATATTGCATCAGGGCCGCCAACCGGCTGACCTCGATCCTGTCCCATTTCGGTAAATATGAAATCGTGGAACGGGCGGAAATGGATCGTATCCTGAAGGAACAGGAGTTTCAAGAATCGGGCGCCGTCGATCAAGAGACCGCCCTGGAAGCGGGAAGGATTGCCGGGATTACCACCGCTTACTTAGGAAATATCGATCAACTTTCCGCTACATATGATAAAGATCTTAAAGAATATACCGCCACAGCAAAAGTTACGATTAAGATCATCTCTGTAGATACAGCCGAGATTCTGTCGGTGATTCAGGCTTCCGCTGTCAGTACCAACGGCGGCGAAAAGGAATCCCTCCATGCCGCACTGGATAAATGTTTCGGATACCGTTTCCAAGCTCAACTCCGGGAATTTCTGGCTCCTTACAGTTCCATCCAGAGCATCTCCGGGGATACGATCTACTTTGAAAACGGTAAAAATGTCGGGGTAAAACCGGGGTTACGCTACCGGATTCTCCGGCCTTTAACCAATTTTTCCGGAGACAACGCCGCCGCCCCCGATACCGTCTTCGCAAGACAGGTCGGTCTGGTGGAGGTAGAGCAAGTCATTGAAGCCAGATCCCAGGCCAAAATCATCTGGAACTCGGAAGCGGTTCTGACCACCGATCTGCTTCAGGAGGAAATGGTGAAATGGGAGTTAATAAGCTTTAATCTCCAAAGCCTTCCGACAAATTTGGGAAATCCCTTGATGTTAGAAGGTGGTTACGGCGTGGAAATCCCTTTTAAAGGATTTACCCGGGGTAATTACGCATTGGGGTTGGTAAATGGGATCGTTATCGCCCAGACCGGAGTGGAATGGGGCAGTGAGATCCCCCTGAAATCCGGGACATTATACTTTTTCCCTTTTGGCGGACTCGGGGGAAGCGTGGCACTCCAAAACTGTGAATATTCGGGCTCCAGTGAACTGGCTTTTGCCAAAGGTCTATACGCTACCGGAGGCCTCGGTTTAAAATACTATCTACACCATGAGCATGGCGCCAGGATTGAACTCGCCGCAGTCGGTCAACTTGGTCCCGCTAATTATTCCTGGGAGGGATTCGATGATGACGAAAATACGATCGATCTAACCGACTGGGTCCCCTATTCCCGTTTTGTAGGTCGCGGCTTGACCCTACGGATTACTGTCAGTATTCCACTAACCGGCCAAACGCCGACTTCCCGGGGATTCTCCGCTTTCGACGATGAATTGACGGATGGGAGTTATTGAAACTTATGTATCACAAAGCGGGAAAACCCGTAAGGTTTTCCCGCTTTGTTACGTTCTTCACGCGCATTTCAGTTGTTCACGGAACCAGACACCCGAAACCTTCTCTTGTTCAAGCAAAGTCTCGGTGATGGCCGGTATGATTGGGCTGCGTTTTTTCAGAAGCTCCCGGACCCGGGACTTTTGCTCCTCCAGGATCTCGGTCATGACTTCATAGATCCGGTCCTTGCCGGCCAGATCCTCCTGGATGATTCCCAACCGGGAAAGCCCGGTGGTAATGATCTGTTTGGCGAGAGAAGTGGCCTGCTCGAAATCGTTCGAGGCGCCGGTGCTCCAATCGCCGTATATCAATTCTTCGGAGATAGCCCCTCCCAGGCAGATCGCCACCTGATCCAGGAGAAACTCCCGGGTATACAGATAATGATCCTGCGCCTGGGCCTGACGCATGAAACCAAGCGCCTTGCCCCTGGGAATCACAGTCAGAGTCGCTACCGAATCAGGCCGCAACACCTCGCTGACCATGGCATGACCGACCTCGTGGATCGCCACCCGCTTGAGCTCATCAGGATCAGGCCGGTGTTCCAGCTTCTCGCCGAGCATCACCTTGTCGATAGCCTCCCTGATATCATCCATCTGAATGCAGCTCTTGCCTCTGCGGTACGCCAGAATGGCGGCTTCATTGATCAGTGACTCCAGATGCGCTCCGGAGAATCCGAAGGTATCACGAGCCACCTCTTCCAGATCGATCTCGGAGTCCAAGGGTTTGCCCTTGGCGTGAATATTCAGGATATGCATCCGGCCTTCCTTATCCGGCAGGTCTACCTTAACCTGACGGTCGAACCGTCCGGGGCGTAAAATGGCCCCATCCAGCAGATCCGCCCGGTTGGTGGCGGCGATGACCACGATCTGAACCGTTTCATTGGGTTTGATCCCGTCCATCTCTACCAGCAACTGATTCAAAGTCTGATCATACTCCAGATGCGACGTGTGATTACCCCGTTTTCCGGCAATTACCTCAATCTCGTCGATGAAAACGATGGCGCTGTGCTTGGCCATCTTTGAAGCCAACTGCCGGGCTTTGTTGAAAAGCTGGCGCACCCGTTGCGCACCGACGCCGGCATACATCTCCACAAACTCCGAACCGGATGCGGAGACGAAAACCGAGTCGGTATAATTGGCCGCCGCCTTGGCGAGCAAGGTCTTGCCGGTTCCCGGAGGTCCGGTCAGCAAAATCCCCTTGAGGGGCCGGATGCCGAGGGCACTGATCTTCGCTTGATCGCGCACAAAATCCAGTGCCTCCAGGAGTTCACGCTTGGCGACCTCCTGGCCTCCGATATCGTCAAACCGGACCCCGGTATCCACCCGGGTGACGGTTTTGTTATTGCCGACCGTTTCAAAGCCCCGGCCCAACCGGCCCTGGGTGAGCAAATATAAGATCCCCAGCGCACCGCCGATCAAAACGAGTGGCGTCAAGTCCACGCCGATCCAAAACAGATAGACTAAAACTCCCAAACCGATTCCGATTAGCCATTCGAAACGACGCATCATGCGGGATCACCTCCTGTCGGTTGAACTGTTTGCTGCCCGCGCGGCACTGCCTCATAATGATAGTAGGATCCGTCTTCCAGCTGGATAAAGAAATAATCCTTGCTGAAATACACCTGAGCCTTCACACCTTGGTAAGATTCGAGAGCCGACTTTAGCTGGAGATAACGCCCGGAAACCCGCGCCTCCTCAAGATTGAACGCTAATTGATAACGAACCTGCCGCAGCCGTTGATTGGAATGATCCACCAGAACAATGGTTTTCACAGGTTTGTTATAGAAATGCTCCACCTTTTCTTCAACCCGTTCCAGCACATCCTGAAGATTGGCCACCCGGCCTAGATTCAGTGTGACCTTCAAACCGTTGTTCTCCGGATCCACTTTAAACTTTTTAACCGCCTTGATTGCGGCCATCTCTTTCCGCAACGGCTCCGTCACCTGCAATCGGTTGGAGAGCAACCGCCCGCCGAAAAGCGCGGACAATGTAATAATAAAGGCCAATAAAACCAACCATGCTTGCATATTTTTCAGTTGTTTCATCATCTTCTCTACCTCCTTTACAAAAAGGATACCGGTAACCTTTTATTCGCTTTGTATAAGCGGTTCCAAACCGTTTTACCCGAATCGGCTCCTAAAAATCGCTTTACAAGATTGCCGGACCAAGGGTCAAAAAATACGGATCCGGCGATTTTCCGGATCCGGGTCGATAGTTAGTTGACATAAAAATTTTAACACAGAATAACCACGGTTGATAGTGGCGATTACTGGATCAGTGTGTGAATCATACGAATTTTACCCCATTGACGCATCGTTAACAAGGAACGACCGGACAATCCACCTTGCGCAATGCATTCAAAAATTCCGGTCCGATCTGCAAATTACTCGCAATCAGCCCGGGAGGGGTAAGGGCCATCATCTGGTTTAACGATACTCCCTCAAACCTATCGCTCTTAAACGCCTCTAAAAACCAGACGATTTCATTACCGGTATTTTGAATATAGTGCACATAGCCAACGGGTACATAGCCGACATCACCGGCCCGGTAATCAAATGTACGCGCC
>DASVMB010000436.1:0-4646 GCA_036384575.1 Bacillota bacterium | reverse complement strand
ATGCGGGTGCGTGGTTTCACCCAGGATGATGCCCATTTGATCTGCAGTCCCGATCAGATGCCGCAAGAGATCGACCGGGTTTTGAATTTTTGTCTGAAGATGATCCGTTCCTTCGGATTTCAAGACTTCAAGTTGTATTTGGCGACCAAGCCGGAAAAATCGGTGGGGGACAGCGCTCAGTGGCAGGCAGCCACCGAGGCGTTACAGGCCGCCATCGCGAAGACCGGTATCCCCAGTGAGGTAGATGAGGGCGGCGGCGCATTCTATGGCCCGAAAATCGATCTGAAGATCAAGGACGCACTGGGCAGGGAATGGCAGTGTTCCACCATCCAGTTCGATTTTAATGAGGCGGAACGGTTCGGTTTGACCTATAAAGGCAGTGACGGCCAGGATCATCAACCTTATATGATCCATCGGGCGCTGCTTGGTTCCTTGGAACGTTTCTTCGGGGTTTTAATCGAGCATTATGAGGGGGCGTTCCCTATTTGGCTGGCGCCGGCTCAGGCCATCGTTCTCCCGGTGCTGCCGGAACAGAACGATTACGCCCGGTCGGTGATGGAGACCTTGAGGCAAAACGGGATCCGGGCTGAAATCGATAACCGCAACGAGAAGATCGGTTACCGGATTCGCGAGGGCCAACTGCAAAAGATTCCCTATATGCTGGTAGTCGGCGAACGGGAGCAACAGGAGCAGACTGTCTCTGTACGGGCCCGGAAAGAAGGCGATTTGGGTCCTCAACCATTGACCCGGATCCAGACAACAATCTTACAGCAGATCAAGGAGCACTGTTAGGTTCTTTCATTGGGGCCGGCGGGTTAAGTACTCCGGCCCCAAGATCTAACATTTACTTTACATACGCTTGAAGTATACAGCATTATGAATACTGTAGCGGATATATACGAGTGAATGTTTAGGATAATTTTGGGATTATTTCGAAGAAACTGCGATTTTACGAATATGTCTGATATAATATTGACAGTTACCTTACAAAAACCCCGATTTAACCATTGCGAAAATAATATGTCTGATATATAATTCTTAGTAAAGTTATACCTGGAAACGGGACGCAGTTTTAAAGGAAAGCTTGAGCCTAGGTCTTTCGTGGACAGGTGAAGAAACTAAAATTTGGAGGGGGTTTTCCAATGGGCAAAAAAAGGGTTCTGACATTAGTGGCCTTAGCAGCCATGTTGATCGCGATGATTGCTTTCACAGTTACCGTGAATGGCGCGGCGCAAACGATTAAAATCGGTACCATTCTGCCGATCAGCGGCGCAATTTCCGCATACGGCATCGAAAGCCGGGATGCCATGAACATGGCGGTAGCGGAGATCAATGCCAAAGGTGGAGTCCTCGGTAAGAAGCTTGAGTTGGTCGTGGAAGACGACGAGAACAGTCCCGATAAAACCATGAATGCCATAAAGAAATTGGTCTCACGGGACCGGGTGACCGCATTTGTTGGTGCCATGACCAGTAAATGCACCTTGGCCATTACCAAGTACGCCCAGGCCAAAAAGCTGGTGATGGTTACCCCCACCAGTACCAATGACACGGTTACCGAAGCCGGTGACTATATCTTCCGGATTTGCTATACCGATTCGTTCCAGGGTCAAGTGGTTGCCCAATACGCTTTTGAGACTTTGAAGACTAAAAAGGCCGCCATTCTTTATGACAACACCAATGATTATTCCAAGGGCTTGACCAATAACTTCAAGGAAAAATTCGAAAAGCTCGGGGGCAAGATCATCGCCCAGGAATCATACAGTTCCACTGATAAGGATTTTAACGCCCAGTTAACCAAGATTAAAGCGGCTGGTCCAGAAGTTTTGTTCATTCCCGATTATTACAGCACAGTTTCGCTCATTGCCAAGCAGGTCCGGGCCCAAGGCTTGAATATTCCGATGGTCGGGGCGGATGGTTGGGATGAGATCACCAATAACGCCGGTGATGAAGTGATCAATAGCTATTATAGTAATCACTATTCTCCGGAAGCGGATGATCCACAAGTAAAGAACTTCGTTAAGAATTTCCAAGCAAAGTATAAGGGTGTAACTCCGAATGCCCTTGCTGCACTGAGTTATGACGCCACCTATGTTATGGCTGACGCGATTAAAAAGGCCGGTTCCACCGATTCGGCCAAGATTCGGGCTGCACTTTTAAAGACTAACGGCAAGTTCGTCACGGGTTCTATCCGGTTCGACGCGAAGCGGAACCCGATTAAATCCGCAGTAATGCTGAAGATTGTAAAAGGCAGCGATGGTAAACTAACGACCCAATACGCCGGGACGGTCAATCCCTGATTCGGGGACTGGATGATACAATTGGTAGTTTTGATACGAATTGATCATCCCTATCTTTTTGAAATTGAGATATAATAAATATGGACGGATGGATAATGGGAGAATGGCATATTCTCCCATTATTTACGATAAGCCAAGCCTTTGCCGGATTCCGTCCGATACTTGTGAAGAACGGCCACTCGGTCTTTTTGGAAGTCCGGATTGAAGTAGGCCCGATCAAAAAGCGGTGAAGTAACCTCTCGGAGAAGCAACCTCTGGTGAAGCAATCTCCATTGTAAGACTAGATTAAAGAGGTGGGAGCATGGGTTTTACACAGGAATTCTTGCAACAACTTGTGAACGGTTTGGCCCTAGGCAGCATCTACGCCTTGATTGCTCTTGGATATACTATGGTTTACGGAATTATCAAGCTTATCAACTTCGCCCATTGTGACGTGATGATGTTAGGCGCTTTTGCGGGATTTTTTGTGCTTTCCGCCTATGGTGTCACTCCGGTCACGTTTTTGCTTTCTTTTATTGTAGCCATGTTGATTTGCGCAATCATCGGAGTGGTGATGGAGCGGACTTGTTACAAGCCGTTACGGAATGCCCCCCGAATCAACGCCTTGATTACCGCCATCGGTCTTTCATTTTTTATTGAAAACGGGGCGCGGGTTCTTCCGGTCATTGGGCCCAACCCCAGGCAATTTCCCACCTTTTCCAATGTCAATTACAACATTATCGGAGTGAATATCAGCCAGGTTCAGATCTTGATTTTTTTGGTTTCCATCGGATTGATGTTGTTATTAAATTATATTGTTTTGTACACCAAGATTGGTAAGGCGATGCGGGCCGTCTCCTTTGACAGAAACGCCGCTTTTTTAATGGGAATCAATGTTAACCGGGTGATCTCATTCACCTTTGCTATCGGTTCGGCGCTTGCAGCGGCGGCCGGAATTTTATTCTCCAGCGCCTATCCTCAGGTTGAACCCTACATGGGAGTAATGCCGGGGCTTAAGGCATTTGTCGCCGCGGTACTTGGTGGGATCGGTAGTATCCCCGGCGCCATGGTGGGCGGGATTATTATGGGTGTCGCCGAGACCTTAACCAAAGGATTTATCTCTTCGGAACTTGCTGATGCCATCGCGTTCGGTATCCTGATCATTATTTTGGTGGTGAAGCCTTCCGGAATCTTTGGCGAAAAAGAAAGCGAGAAGGTGTGAACTTATGAAAGATAATCATATGAAAGGGACGGCATCCAATCCCAAAATCAAGAATATTCTCATTTTAGCGGGTATATCCCTTCTGATCCTGGCCGTTACGAGTGTTTTAATTTATCGTGGCGATATCGACGAATATACCGCCCAGATTCTTACTCTGGGTGGAATTAACGTCATCATCTCTTTAAGCCTCAATCTGATCTCCGGTTTCACCGGCCAACTGGCATTGGGGCAAGCGGGATTTATGGCTATCGGAGCTTATTCTACGGCGATTTTCGTGATGCAACTGCATCTACCGATGGCGCCGGCGATTGTTATCGGCGGATTGGTTACCGCGTTATTCGGATTGTTAATAGGTTTCCCCACCTTCCGGTTGAAGGGCGACTACCTGGCGATCGTAACTTTGGGATTCGGTGAGATCATCCGGGTAATTATGATCAATATGGAGAGTCTCACCGGCGGTGCAGCGGGATTGAAAGGAATACCGCCTTTTAGCGAAGATTATACTTGGGGGCCGATGGTCTCGTTTATTTGGGTTTATGTTTTTATAGTGCTTACCATCTTCCTAGTGAGCAATCTGATTAAATCCTCACCCGGAAGGGCTATCATCTCGGTTCGTGAGGATGAAATTGCCGCCAATGCAATGGGAGTAAATGTCTTTTACTATAAAATGTTTTCTTTTACGGTATCGGCGTTCATTGCCGGAATCGGCGGCGGTTTATACGCTCTCTTCTTCGGGTATCTCAATCCCACCATGTTCAATTTCATGAAATCCATGGACTTTGTGGTCATTGTAGTTTTGGGTGGTATGGGCAGTATAACCGGAACAGTCATCACCGGTTTTGCCTTGACCTATTTGCAGGAGTTCTTAAGGATTCTGCAGGATTACCGGTTGGTCATCTATCCTCTGGTATTAATCCTGATCATGTTATTCAAGCCTTCCGGTTTGATGGGCACGAAAGAGTTTTCCGTGGGGGCCATATTTCAAAAGAAAAAGAACACCCTGAAAGGTGGTGAGGCCCAGTGAGTTCCAACGTTCTCGAAGTGAAGGATCTCTCCATCTTTTTCGGAGGCTTAAAGGCGGTCTCCGGTTTCAACTTGAATTTGGCCGATGGCGAATTGGTGGGGTTGATCGGACCCAATGGCGCTGG
>DASVMB010000435.1:0-3681 GCA_036384575.1 Bacillota bacterium | reverse complement strand
AATAAAAAAATCCTCGCTTGGATGGGAATAAAAAATAAAGAGCCTGCCGCTCCGGCAAACCCTTGTCATTTCTATGGCGGCCCCGAGATGAATTGAACATCCGACACACGGTTTAGGAAACCGCTGCTCTATCCGCTGAGCTACGGGGCCGTTAAATTAAGCATTAATATTATAGCAAATCCTAAGTGGTTTTACAACTTTCAGGTTTTGACAGGGAAAATCGAATCGGGATCACAGTGACGGAGCCAATTTGACGATGAGTGCCGGTTGGCAGGAATCTGCCAATGGATGTCAAATTTTATATCATAAATAATATTTGTCAACTCGGATTAATGGTTCCTACACAACCCAAAAGGAGGAAGAAGATGAAACTGTTGGATAAGAATGGTTGGCTTAATCTGGTTCTCGGCATGTTCGGGTTTTATTCTGTTTATACCCTTATGGAACTGTTAGTAGGTCGGTACGGGCCCCGGGTGGTTGCCGCCACCACAGCGGCAGCCCATATTTCAGAGAATTATTTCTGGCTGATCTCTTTTATCTTTGGTCTATGTGCCGCTTTGGTATTAGTAGTCATCTTCTGTAAACCTCGTTCCCCGTTGGCCGTAGGCATCGGGGTTCTAGTAGGCGGTATTTTAGGGATGCTTCCTACACTCTACCGAGCGATTTTCAATTTGGATCGCTTTTTCCGCAAAGAAGGGTTAGCTGCCATCCATTACCTCCTACCCCATTTGGTGGTGCTGGCAGGCGCTTTAATCGCCCTCTATGTTGCCTGGCTCAGTAACAAAATGGCCAAATCATGAATACATAAACTGCCCAAGTTGGCCCGGAACATGTTCCGGGCTTTTTTGTTTCCATTTTGCTCAATTCCTTCTTATGCCGGATTAAGAGATGGGGCGGTTGGCACCCGGTCGTCGTACTGCGGCATATGATATTTTTGAATACTATTCATATCGGAGGAGGGAAAATGATGAGTCCTGAAATGGCGGGGGATTTGTTAATTTATTCGCTACCGCTGCTTACTACCGGGGCTACCGTGGCATTAACAGCAACCGGGTTATATCTGGGAAGCAAATTGCATAATAAACGGTTGGCACAGGCAGTGATGTTACTGGATCAAATCGTCATCGATGTTGTTAAGGAATTGAATCAAACCGTAGTGGCTGATCTTAAGAAGGCGAGGGCTGATGGCAAGCTGACACCGGATGAGGCCGCCCAAATTAAGAGTAAGGCCATTGAGTTAATCGTTTCCCGGCTGGGATTGGATCTGATCCGTGTCATTGAACGGTCGTTGGGTTCGGTATTACTCATCATCGCGACCAAAATCGAAGCAACCGTGTTTGATTGTAAAAGATCAGCCAAACATCAACCTTCAAAATCTTTGAAATTGGCTGTAGCCAGGTGATGGCAGAAAATAAACTTGATTTTCATATAGTGAAAATGTATTCCACATAGACTTGCCCGGCGCAACGAATTTTGTTATACTTATATAAATCATTTTCAAGTTTCATAGCAGATCTGCGATCGGCATAAAATGAAATACCGTTACATTATTAAGATCGCTTCAGGAGAATCGTTGCGGCAAAAGAAGCCGCGACAAAACGGTTTTGTTAAAACCGACATGATGTTGCACGGGGGGCGAAGATTTGGAGGTTTTATCAAGAGAGATATTGGCGCCCCGGATCGCCAGGTTGGTTGTGAAGGCACCCGCCATCGCTGCCAAGGCGGAACCGGGGCATTTTGTGGTGGTTAGGCTGAACGAGCGCGCCGAACGGATCCCGTTAACCATTGCCGATTTTGATCGGGACAAGGGTACGATAACACTGATCGTCCAGGAAGTGGGTAAGAGTACGGCCTTGATCAACCGGATGAATCCGGGGGACTTCTTTGCCGATGTTTTGGGGCCATTGGGAACTCCATACCCCATCAGTAGGCTGGGGACTGTGGTCGGAGTCGCCGGGGGTCTGGGGGCCGCGCCGCTTTACCCCAAGGTGAAGGCGTTGCATGAGGCCGGGAACCGCGTCATCGTGATTCTGGGCGCGCAACGGCAGGAGTTATTGATTTTGATGGATGAGTTAAAAGCCATCTCCGATCAGTTGCTGGTGGCGACGGATGACGGCAGTTACGGTCAGAAGGGTTTGGTAACCGAACCGTTGCGCCAGGTTTTAGATATGGAACCGGTGGACGAGGTCATCGCCATCGGGCCGGTTCCGATGATGGACGCCTGTTGCAAGCTTACCCGGGAACGGAATGTCAAAACCGTAGTCAGTTTAAATGCGGTTATGGTCGATGGAACCGGAATGTGCGGCGGTTGCCGGGTGACAGTGGGTGGCCAGACGAAATTCTGTTGTGTGGATGGACCCTCCTTTGACGGTCTGGCGGTTGACTTTGCCGAACTCCGGCAGAGGCAGCGCTATTATAACGAGCAGGAAAAACAGGCTTACCAGAGACTATTGGATTCGGACGGAATGGAGGGTTGCAGATGCCGCGCCAAGTAATGCCGAAACAGAATCCGGAATTACGGAAGCATAATTTCGATGAAGTGGCGCTCGGACTCTCCGAAGTCCAGGCCAGAGAGGAAGCAGCCCGTTGCTTGAGCTGCAAAAATCCCCTTTGTGTCCAGGGATGCCCGGTCGAAGTCGATATTCCCGGTTTTATCGGAAGGCTTAAAGAGAACGACCCTACCGGGGCAGTGGCGAAGATTAAGGAAAAGAACAGTCTCCCGGCGATCTGCGGCCGGGTTTGCCCCCAGGAATCCCAATGTGAGAGCCGTTGCGTTCTAGGGAAGAAAGGTGATCCGGTAGCCATCGGTGCGCTGGAAAGGTTTGCGGCCGACCAAACCGCGGCCGGCGTTACCAAACCAGTCCCAATAAATAAAAATGGTTTTAAGGCTGCGGTAATCGGCGCCGGCCCATCCGGCCTTACCGCTGCGGCAGATCTGGCTTTGCAGGGGTTCGATGTTACCATTTTTGAATCGCTCCATGCCGCGGGTGGTGTCTTGCAGTACGGAATTCCTCAATTCCGGCTGCCCAAGGAGATCGTAGCCCGTGAAGTGGATTATATCAAGCAATTGGGGGTAAAGGTCAAGACCAGTACCTTGGTAGGTCAGACCGTAACCGTGGCCGAACTTTTTGGTTCCGGTTTCGACACCATCTTCATCGGCACCGGAGCCGGTTTGCCATATTTCTTGAATATTCCGGGCGAGAATTTGAACGGGGTATATTCGGCCAACGAGTTTTTAACCAGAGTCAATCTGATGAAGGCTTACCGTTTTCCGGAGTTCGATACCCCGGTCCGGATTGGAGAGCGCGTGGCTGTAGTAGGCGCAGGAAACGTGGCCATGGATGCAGCCCGGACCTCACTCCGGCTTGGAGCCAAGGAAGCTTATATCGTCTACAGGCGTTCGGCGGAAGAGATGCCGGCCCGGCGCGATGAGATCGAGAACGCCGAGGAGGAAGGGGTCATATTCAAGCTGTTGACCAATCCCACTCGGATCATTGGAAATGAACGCGGTGAAGTAAGCGCCCTCGAATGCATCCGGATGGAATTGGGCGAGCCTGACGCCAGCGGCAGAAGACGGCCGGTGCCCGTTTCCGGTTCGGAGTTTCAATTCTCTGTGGATAACGTCATCGCAGCCATCGGTCAGGGGCCGAACCCGGTTTTACTTCGCAAGACCGAAGGACT
>DASVMB010000434.1:0-1945 GCA_036384575.1 Bacillota bacterium | reverse complement strand
CCACCTTCACAAATCCCAAACTTTCATATAGCTCGCAGAGTCTTGGCCGATGCCACCCCGTGTCAAGTCGCAAATAATGGATCCCCCTGGCCTTACATTCCTCAATCGCCCGGGCTATCATTCGTTGCGACAACCCTTGGCCTGAATACTTTCTCCGGACGCATAGTTTATGAACAAAACCCGATTCGCCCTCATGCAACTCCGGCCAAAACAAAGGGTCATACCATTGCAGGATCATAGCGGCAGCATTCTTGGATCCGATTTTTCCGATATAGAAATTCTCCGCTGTAAGTCCGTTTAGTAAAACTTCTTTGGATAATTGTTCCATGCGCCACATGTTTTTTCCCGTAGCCTCACACCACAGTGCGACTTCCCGCATGATATCAATGGCCCCATCGATATCACCATTATTTATGGTAAAATCCCGCATCATCGTTCGTATCACCGTGCCTCCGTCGGTATGTAACATATTATTAAAACTTCCAAAAACAAATGATTCTCGGCCGTCCTTTTCCATTTCATACTCATTTAGACTAACAATCGAATCCTCTTTAAATGCAAAAATGCTAGAACCATAAAACCCGGATTCATTACCGTTGAAAATGCACTGAAAGAACCACTCTACGGCAGATTGCTTCTGCCCGGAATCATATATAAACGAGGTTATTTATGTATGAACCATTATATTATATCAAACCGGTGAAAATCCTTGAAATTTAATATATTATATCAACCTTGATTTTTTTGTAAAAGCTTAACTTGTTCTGCTGCTACGAAGATGATAAAATGAATCGCGAAAGGTTAATGATGCTTTTTGCTGAGGTTTTATCCCTTGCTTAACGATTACTAGAGTACGCGAAGAAGGAGGAACTGATGATGGTTCCATGGTGGGACACCATCCCCGCTTTTGAAAAAATCTTCTGGTATTTTGCGATTCCATTCTCGCTGGTTTTTTCGATCCAAATCATCTTGACTTTTATCGGAATCGACTGGCACGACAGTGGCCTGGATGCCCACGGCGGCATTGATATCCAGCATGATACCGATTTCTTGGCCGGTTTCCACCTTTTCACTTTGAGGAATTTTATCATCTTCTTTACCGGATTCGGTTGGGCTGGGATTTTTGCGGTGCATGCAGGGTTCGGCCAAATTGCTTCTGTTTTTTTCGCCTTTATCATCGGACTGATTTTGATGGTTGCAGTGGCCGGGATGTTTTTCCTCATGACCAAGCTTACTCAAAGCGGCAATATCAAAATGACGAATGCCGTAAACTCTTCCGGTCTTGTCTACCTTCCGATTCCCGCCAAAAGATCCGGTCTGGGACAGGTGCAACTTACTGTTCAAGGCTCAGTCCGCGAGGTGGAAGCCATGACCGATGGGGAGACGTTACCCACCGGTACCCCGGTTACTGTAACGGAGGTTGTTGATGAAAAGATATTGGTGGTTAAAAAGAGTTTGTGATTACGAAACTCGAAATATAGGAGACTGAGCCGATGCCGAACAATCAGTATTTTTTATTGTTAATCGTTGTAATTGTCGTTGTACTTTTCGTAACTTTTGCCTCTGTCCTGAAACGTTACAAACGGTGCCCCTCGGACAAAATCCTGGTGGTCTACGGCCGGACCGGAAAATCAAAGGATGGAACCGCCCGCTCCGCGACTTGTATTCATGGCGGCGCCGCTTTTATCTGGCCGGTGATTCAAGATTATCAATTTCTCGACCTGACGCCCTTCTCCATTGAAGTCAACTTGACCAACGCGTTGAGTAAACAAAACATCCGGGTCGACGTCCCTTCCCGTTTTACGGTGGGTATCTCCACCGAACAGGGAGTCATGACCAACGCCGCCGAAAGACTGCTTGGCCTTAAATTGGAAGTCATTCAGGATCTGGCCAAAGATATTATCTTCGGTCAGCTACGGCTGGTCATTGCGACGATGGATATCGA
>DASVMB010000433.1:0-3213 GCA_036384575.1 Bacillota bacterium | reverse complement strand
TATAAAATTGAAGAGAAAGAGTTTGGGCCGATATCGGTACTCGCGATACGGTTTAAGGGTAGGTACAGCGACGTCGGAAAGTACTTCGGGACAATCTATAAGGAAGCGAAAGGTAAAGCTTCCGGGGAATCGTTTAGCTGTTATTATGATGACGAGTATAAAGAAGAGGCGGACATCGAAATATGCGTGCCTACCAATGGCAAGGTGTCTGGAATCCGCAGCGTTGCAAAACAGGTGCCGGGAATCAAGGCTATCTGCACCACACATATCGGCAGCTACGATACGTTGAACTACGCATACAAGGCATTATTTGATTATGCCAAGGAACATAATATGGAATGCGGGTTGCCTTCCCGGGAGATCTATCATAAGGGGCCCGGAATGATCTTCAAAGGCAATCCCAATAAATATGTTACCGAGATCGTAATACCGGTTGCGAAGGAAGGATGAAAATGACTGAGAAACTGGATTATAAAAAAAAATATAAGGACTTGTATTTGCCGAAGCAAAAACCCGCGCTAATTGACGTTCCGGCCATGAATTTTATCATGGTCGACGGCGCCGGGGACCCCAACGATCCGAATGGCCAATACTCGGAAGCCATGGAGATCCTTTATGGACTGTCCTTCACAATTAAGATGAGCAAGATGAACGGGCGGGAACCGGCGGGATATTTCGAATATGTCGTCCCGCCTCTGGAAGGGCTATGGTGGTTTGAGAACGATGAATTTGACGGCACGCAACTCCAGGATAAATCGAAATTTAACTGGATCTCCATGATCCGCCAACCGGAATTTGTCACAGCAGATGTTTTTGCCTGGGCCCGCGCGGAACTCCAAAAGAAAAAGCCCCGGCTCGATCTGGGCAAGGCTCACCTGGAATCTCTGGCGGAAGGCTTGTGCGTGCAAATAATGCATCTTGGCCCCTATGCAAACGAAGCCGCCTCCATCGCACCAATGGAACAATTCGTTTTGGAGAATGGATACGTAAATGCCATATCCGATCGCTTGCCTTCCGGCCAAATCCGGCGGCACCATGAAATCTATTTATGCGACCCTCGCAAGACGGAGCCGGACAAACTGAAAACTGTAATCAGGCATCCGGTGAAGAAGTCAAAATAACAAAAGGTAAACGAGCAGATTTAGCTTACCCGGAGAGCCGGATACCGCCCTCTGGGTAAATTTTTTCTTCAATGGCCGTAAATAAAGCCATAACCATTTTCATGTCTTTTGTGTGTTTCGTTGTGAATAAAATAGGCATACAGATAGAAACTTTTTAACCACGAAAATCACCAAATACACGAAATTTATTTTTTAGACGATGTTCTTTAGATCCGAAAAGAGGAAAATTCTCCGTATAAAGATTTATTTTTTCACGATTATTAGCGAAACCGAAGATAATTACAAATAGTGGTATTCGATCAACCATTCTAACAATATAGTATAATTTTTAAATGTTTTAAAGAAGGTATTTGCATCATCTCCGTTGAAACAACCGGGGTAGATGCTGGATACACGTAAAATTAAGAAGGTAAATCAAATGGTTTTCCAAAACGCGGAGTTATATAATGTTCAGGCAATGGTTGCCACCGGCCGGCAGGAGTACAGATTAAGCAGAGTACCGGAGGAAGTCCGCCTCAAACTGAATCAAAGAGCTCAGGTTATGGCCTTTAACGGTTGCGGCACGGAAATTCGCTTTAATCTACTCGGGGATCGGGCTAAAATCCTGTTGAAAAGGGAAAAAGCCGACGGGCTCGTGTCTCCTTATGGCATTGTAGAAGTTTACCAAGGTTGCTTTCCGGGGAGATATGAGATATCGCCCCAGTGTATTGGAGTCGAACCCACAGAGATTATCATCCCGAAATTCAACACCGAAGTGTTACAGAAAATCGCTGCAGAAAATAAGTCAGCCTTTGATCCCAAGCTGATCCGGGTCCTTCTCCCTTACGACTGGTCTTATTATTTAATGAATATTGAAGGCGAAATCGTTCCGCCGCAACTGGGGCAAACACCGGGTACAAAATATCTCGCTTACGGTTCCTCGATTACTCATGGTGGCGGAGCCGTAAGTCCGTCCGGCGGTTATGCGGCCCGGCTCGCCCAAATGCTGAAAACCGATCTGATCAATTTAGGCTTTGCCGGCGCAGCCTTTTTAGAAGAAGAGTTGGCTGATTATATCGCAGCCAGAAACGATTGGGATATAGCCACGCTAGAACTGGGTATCAATGTAATTGAAGATTGGGATGTAGAATTCTTTGCGCAGAAAGCGGACTATTTTATATCCAAGGTGGCGAAGAGCAGTCCCGATAAATGGATCTTTTGTACCGACATATTTACCTGCGGCCGGGATTTTACCAATCATCCGAAGATCGAAAGCTATCGCAATACGGTCCGGAATATTGTCGAAAAGCTGAACATGCCCAAACTTGTCTATATATGCGGTAGAGACCTGCTAAAGACCGGCGCCTTACTCTCCTCAGACGGTACCCATCCTTCGGATCGAGGGATGCAGGAAATTGCGGAAAATTTTTATGAAGCAATGAAAACGAAAGTATAAGTTTATGAATCCATGAGGTGATTCTGTGACCCTTTTTGACAATCAAGGTAACATGAAGCTTTGGTATTTGGAACCTGCCGGGGACTGGAATGAAGCGCTCCCCATCGGTAACGGCAGTCTCGGCGGGATGGTTTTCGGCGGAATTGCTGCTGAGCATATCCAACTCAACGAAGACACCCTTTGGTATGGAGGTCCCAGTGATCGAAATAATCCGGATGCGCTGAAATATTTACCCGAAATCAGAAGGCTTTTATTCGCGGGAAAGCTAAAGGAAGCGGAAAGATTATCACTATTTGCCCAAGCCGGTACTCCGGAAATGTCGCGGCATTATGAACCCTTGGGCGATCTACATATCGATTTCGACCATGACGCCAAGGCCGCTAATTACCGTCGCGAACTGGACCTGGAAAGAGCAATTGTCACAGTTAGCTATACGATTGGTGGCATCAACTATAAGCGGGAGATATTCACTAGCGCGGTACATAAGGTGCTGGTGGTACGTTTGACTGCGGATAAACCCGGCAGTATCTCCTTTCATGCCAAACTGGGCAGGGCAATCTATTTGGATGAGAATGTTGCCGCCGGTGAGGACACGGTATTGATGAAAGGAACCTGCGGCGGCAAGGGCGGAATGGAATTCTGCACATTCGTAAAGGC